>NZ_JBSGDP010000102.1:0-10756 GCF_053602435.1 Nocardia sp. NPDC004415 | reverse complement strand
CGCTCGAAGCGCATGCCGAAGGCAAGTCTCGAGCGCTGACCGGCGACCCGGCCGCGACCCGCCGCTGCGCGGCGGATCCCTCCTCGGGGTCGGGATGTGCGGGCTGGGAGGGCGTGGACGGTCTATTGGTGTTTCGGGGTGGATAGCCAGGGCGTTAGCTGGGCATTCCTGGCGTTATTCAGCTGATGCACAACCGATCCCGGGTGCCCCTCCACCGTTATGCAGGGAAATCTTCGGTCTTCTAGGGTATTTTCTAGAAAGTTTTAGATCCTGCTGTCAGGCCGAGTTCGCAGGGTTGTCTGCGTCATTCTTCGGATTCTGATAGAGAGCCGAAGACTCCTATACGCTCCGCAGATAGCGGCCGAAGTGCGGGACGGTGAAGCCGATCGTGCCGCGTTCGGCGGAGTAGATCAGCCCCTTCTTGATCAGGCCGTCGCGGGCGGGGGAGACCGAGGCGGGCTTGCGGCCGAGTTCGGCGGCCACCGCCGACGTGGCGACCGGGCCGTCGTCACCGGACAGGTCGGCCATCGCGCGCATGTACTCGCGCTCGGCCGGGGTGGCGCGCTCGTAACGCGAACCGAAGAAGCCGACGGCCAGTTCCTCCTCGGCCGCGGGGGAGGCCACCGCCACGTCCTCGGCGGTGATGGGCGATTCGGGGGCCTGGTCCCAGGCGGCCTTGCCGTAGGCCTGCACGAAATAGGGGTAGCCGTCGGCGCGCTGGTAGAGCGAATCCAGGGCGCCCTCGGTGTACTTCACCTCCTCGCGCTCGGCGGGCGCGATCAGCGCGAGGTCGGCGGACTCGCGGTCGAGCCGGTCGATGCGGTGATAGCTGAACAGCCGCTCGGAGTAGCTCTTGGACGCCGAGAGCACCGCGGGCAGATGCGGCAGACCGGCACCGACCACGATCAGCGGCGCGCCGTCCTGGCTCAGCTCGTGGCAGGCGCCGCAGATGGCCGACACGTCGGCCGGGCCGAGGTCCTGCATCTCGTCGATGAAGATGCCGATGCCGACGCCGATCGCCGCGGCCAGCGCGGCGGCCTCCTTGAACAGCTCGATCAGGTCGATCTCGATGTCACCGGAATCGGCGCGGCCGGTCACCGCGGGCACGTCGATACCCGGCTGCCAGCGTTCGCGCATGCCCTTTTCGGCGGTGGCGCGCAGCGCGAAGGCCTTGAGGATGCCGAGGAAGTCGTCGACCTGTTCGGGATTGCGGTGCGACATCGCGATCGCGCGCACCGCCATGTGCAGCGCCGAGGACAGCGGCCTGCGCAGATCCTGATCCGGCCTGGCCTCGATCTTGCCGGTGCCCCAGCCGCGCGAGACCGCCGCCGAGCGAAGCTGGTTGAGCAGCACCGTCTTTCCCACACCACGCAGGCCGGTGAGCATCACGCTGCGCTCGGGCCTGCCCCGGGCGACCCGTTCCAGGACGATGTCGAAGGCGGCCAGTTGCTTGTCGCGCCCGGCCAATTCGGGGGGACGCTGACCGGCGCCGGGAGCATACGGATTGCGCACGGGGTCCATGCCGGACAACCGTAGCGCGTCGGCACACCGGAATCTCGGTAACTCTGGGCCGTGTCCTAGATACTGCTAGCGATGCCGAGACAACCCGCCCGACCGGAACGGAGACCGATGTCCGAGGAGCCGCTGCCCGACGCCGACCCGTCGCTCGCGACCGCCGCCGAGATGGTCGCGCAGGAGTGGCGGCTGCCGCCGGACGCGCACCTGGCCGAGACCGTCAAGCAGGTGGTGCTCGGCATGATCGAGCAGGGTTTCGAGGACCCGCAGATGATCGCCGCCTTCGCCATCGGCCCGGCGGTGATCGCCCTGGGCAGGCTCGAGACCGACCTCGCCGACGCGCGCCGCCGCATCGAGCAGTTGGAGCGGGCGCTGCGCGAACGTGATGGGGTGACGCTCGGCGACACCGATTCGTGACGCGCGGCGACACGCCGGTCGTGCCCCCGGTTTCCTGGGCATTCGCGCGTGCGGGAAAACAAGTTGCGCGCTTCGCTGGACACTGTGCATCACAGGCCGTAATCTTCTCGTGACTTAGTGGAGTCTGTCGCTTCGTCAGAGAAGCGGCGCCATTGAGTCACCGCCGAAAATCGTCGTCGCCCAGCGATTTCGACGCCGGTGGTGGAGCAGCAAGATCGGAGACTCGTCTCGGTGGGTAAACACAGCTTGCAGCGGGATTCTCGACTGCCGAATTCCGTCAAGGGTGCGCTCGTCATGGGTGCGGTGGCCGCCACGACCGGTGCGATGCCAGCGATTTCGCAGGCCGCCACGATCAACATCCCCGGCCTCGGCAGTTTCGATCTGCCGCCGGAGCTCGAGCAGCCGGCCCAGCAGCTGGAGACCCAGCTGCAGTCGATGGTCGCGCCGCAGGGCCAGGCCGCTCCGCAGCTGCCCAGCATCGAGTTCGACAACCCGTTCCAGCAGCAGCAGCAGACCGCGGGCAACATCGCCCTCGACGCCGCGCGCACCAAGCTGGGCGCCCAGTACAACTGGGGTGCCGCGGGCCCGTCGAGCTTCGACTGCTCCGGCCTCGTGCAGTGGGCCTACCGGCAGGCCGGTGTGGAGCTGCCGCGCACCAGCTTCGAGCAGTCGCACGTCGGTGCTCCCGTCTCCTTCGACAACCTGCAGGCCGGTGACATCGTGATCACCAACGGCGGCGGCCACGTCGGCATCTACGCCGGCGACGGCAAGCTGCTCAACGCCGTGCAGTCGGGCACCCCGGTGTCCTACACCCACCTCAGCGCCGACGACGTCGTTACGGCTCGCCGTATCGTCTAAGGGGTGTCCCCCGCAGAACAACGCTCGACCACCCAGGCCCGTGTGGATTCATGGACCTGGGCGGTGCGCTTGTTCAAGACCCGCTCGGCCGCCGCGGAAGCGTGCCGGGCCGGGCATGTGCGCGTCAACGGTGTGACGGTCAAGCCCGCGCAGCAGATCAAGCTCGGTGACGAGATCAGGATCCGGCACGCGGGGATCGAGCGCATCGTCGTCGTCGAGCGCATCATCCACAAGCGGGTCGGCCCGCCGGTCGCGGCGCAGTGCCTGATCGACCGCAGCCCGCCGCCACCGCCCAAGGAAGTCCTCGCCACGCTGCCGCAACGCGATCGCGGCGCGGGCAGGCCGACCAAACGCGAACGCCGCGAAACCGACCGGCTGATGGGCCGTACCGACTAGCGCGGCATGCCCGCGAGCTTGGCGGGAATCTCGATGTTCTCGTCGGCCCAGTACAGCGCGCACACCCGGTGGTAGCCGTCGGCGATCAGCATCGGCACATTCGCCCGGCAGTCGCCACGCACCAGCAGCACCGGCGAGAGCTTCTTGCCCTCGGTGACCTTCAGCAGATCCCGGCGCACGTGCGGATTGTCCGGGGTGAGGGCTTCGAGCTGGGAGGCGCGCAGGATGTCCTTGGCCTTCTTCACCACGATGGGGGCGCTGCGCAGATCGGCCACGATCGCGGCGACCACCGCGTCCTCGGCCAGCAACGCGAGATAGTCGGCGGCGGCCGGATAGTCGTGCTCCTCCGGCGTGGACTTCCACTGCACCTGCACGAGTTGGGTTGCCATCGGACCATCATCGGTCACCGCGCGCCCGATAGCCGGAAAGTCGCCGGGTGTTCCGCCGGGAAACTTCGGTGGTCGCGCCCGGGGTGATCGCCTACGGTGGCAACTATGGCCGACCGCACGAGAATGTTATCCACGCTTCTCGCCTGCTGTGTCGGTGCCACCAGTACGGTCCCGCGGCTGCTGTGGCCGCGCGGGAGAGACGCGCGGTTCCTGGCGGCGATCGAGTGCGCGCCGCTGCCGCCCGCCTACAACACCGTCTCGCTCACCGCGCTCAACCAGGCGCGGCTCTCGGCGCCGACCACGATCGTCGCCGAGGGGGTGCGCAGCCTGGGGACGACGCCGCTGACGATGTCGGCGTTCCTCATCCGTCATCCGGGGGCCACCTTCCTGGTCGACCCGGCCCTGTGCACCGGTGTGCACGAGCGGGTGCTGCCCGAACTGCCGTTCCCGATGCCGCGGGTGGTGGCCCCGCCGCACCCGGTGCACGGGCTCACCGAAGTACTGGCCGAGCACGATCTGACCGGCGTCGACATCGATTTCGTGCTCCCCACCCACCTGCACTGGGACCACGTGTCCGGGCTCTACGAGCTGCCCGGCTGGGTACCCATCCGGGTGCCCGGCGTCGAATACCGCTGGGCGATGGGCGGTCCGCGCGCCCCACTCGGCGTCGCCCGCGGGCCCCTGCTCGGCCGGGTCTTCGACCTCTACGAGCTCGACGGCCCGCCGGTGCTCACCTTCGCGCGCAGCCACGACCTGTTCGGCGACGGCTCGGTGCTCCTGGTCGACCTGGCGGGCCACACCCCCGGCAGCGTCGGTGTGCTGCTCGCCGTCGACGACGGCTCCCGCGTGCTGCTGGCGGGCGACGCGGTCTTCACCACCTTGCAGATCCGCCTGATCCGCGAAATCGCCCCGCTGCTGGGCGAACTCACCGACGCCGACCGCCCCGCGGCCTTCCGCGCCATCCACCGCCTGCACGCCCTGCCCGACGACATCGAGGTCATCCCGGCCCACGACCACGCCGCCGTCCACGCCCGCACGACCCCTCTCCCCACCTGACCCCGCGCTACCGCCCGCCGCACCGTGCCTCCGCCCGGCCGACCGCCGTCCGGCCTCTGCTCCGGCTGGCCGCCGTCCGGCCTTTGCTCCGCTAGCTCGCTCCGCTAGCTCGCGGCCAGACCAGCTGACATATCGGCATACCGAGGCCGCCAGCCCAGTTCCTCGTGGGCGAGTTCGCTCGAGACGCGCATCGACGTGTCCACCATGAGCGCGCCCAGGTAGGGGATGGCCAGGCGGATGGCCCAGGCGGGTAGGCGGATCGGGCGGGGCGTGCCGTGGGCGCGGGCGACCTCGGTGAAGAACCGCTCCCAGGTGATGGGGGAGTCGTCGGCGATGTTGTAGGCGCGGCCCGCGGTGCCGTGTTCCAGGGCGGCGACCGTGGCGGTGGCCGCGTCGTCGACGTGCACCCAGCTGTTCACCCCGCCCGGGCCCCGCGGTCCGACCGGCGCGTGCTTGCGCATCAGTCCGGCGAACAGATCGCTGAATGTGCCGGGTCCGTAGAACAGCCCGTACCGCAACGCGATCCCCTCCACACCCGCCGCGTCGAAAACCTGTTGTTCCCCGTCGACGCAGGCGCGCACCACCTCGTCGGCCACCCCGCCGTCGTACACCCCGAACCGGTCGCGCTCGGTGAGCGGTCGCGGGCCGTGGTCATGGTAGCCGTAGCCGAGGATCAGCGACTGGGTGAGGAAGCGGCGCGCGCCCACCACCTCGGCGGCGGCCAGCAGGTTGGCCGTGCCGACCGTGCGCAGCAGCCCGGTGGGATCGTCGGCCGGAATGCGGCGGGTGGCCTTCACCTTCCGCAGCGCGGTGGCCTCGTGCAGCACGGCGTCGGAGCGCACGCCGTCGAGCGCGCGCAGCAGTCCGTCGCGGTCGAGTGCGTCGGCGGTGACCGGCTCGGCCCCCAGTTCGCGCACCAGCGGATGCGCGCCGGGGGAGCGCACGAGGGCGGTCACCGCGTGACCGTTCGCGGTCAGCGCCCGGATCAGTGGACGGCCGATGGCGCCGGTCGCGCCCGCCAGCAGAACCCGCATGATGATTCCTTTCGGTTGTGCGATATGCCCTTCGGCTACAGGACGCGCCACGACACGCTTTTGTGATGGCTTGTGACCCGCCTCACGTGCGATGTCACGGCGGGTCGACGGCGTGTCGGTGTGTATCGTGCGGCTCATGCGAGTCGACGGTCGGGAGATTCCGGTGACGGGAAGTCTCCTGCAGCCGCTGATCCGGCGTACCAGTGACATCGTCCGGGTCGTGCTGGCCGGGATCGGTGTCGCCGTGGTGATCGCGGGCTCGCTGGTCACCCGGCCGGAGTGGCTGGCCCTGGAGAGTTCGGTGTCCAACATCGTGAACTTCCTGAGCCCGGACCAGGCCACGATGGTGTACCTCGTCTACGGAATGCTCATCCTGGCACTGCCGTTCGCCATCCTCATCGAGCTGATGCTGCGCAGGCAGTGGAAGCTGCTGGCAGGCTACGCCGCCGCCGGACTGCTCGCGGTGCTGGCCCTGTCGATCACCGGCTCCGGCATCTCCACCCCGAAATGGCATCTGCCCGTCCCCGACCGGTTCGACACCTTCCTCTCGCAGTTCCTCGACGACCCACGCTGGATCGCCATGCTCGCGGCCATGCTCACGGTGTCGAGCCCGTGGCTGCCGGTGCGGCCGCGGCGCTGGATGTGGTTCCTGCTGTTGATGTTCGCGCCGATGCACCTGGTGGTGAGCTCGGTGGTGCCCGCGCGGGCCATGCTGGGGCTCGCGGTCGGCTGGCTGGTGGGCGCGGTGATCGTCTGGCTGGTCGGCACGCCCGCGCTGGAGGTGCCGCTGGAGGCGGCGGTGCGGGTGCTCGCGCGGCGCGGTTACACCGTGCGCTCGTTCCACGTCGACCGGCCCGCCGGGCGCGGCCCGCTGCTGCTGGCCACCGAGGTCGACGGGCCCGAGTCCGAGATCGTCGTCGAGATGTACGGCAAGAACCAGCGCAGCTTCGGCGCGATCCGTCAGCTCTGGCGCTGGATCACCTTCCGCTCCAGCGAGACCGCGCCGCTGCACGGGTCCATGCACCGTGCCGTCGAGCATCGCGCGCTGCTCGGCATCGCCATCGGCGAGCTGGGGATGGCCGACTCGCACCAGGTCGCGGTGGCCGGGCTGGAACGCGGCTGGATGCTGTTCGCGCACAGCGTGCCGCGCGGCACACCGTTGCGCAAGCTCTCGGCGCAGGTGCTGCCAGGGGTGTGGCGTTCGCTGCTGCGCCTGCACGAGAACCAGATCAGCATGGGCGATCTGCCGCCCGACTACGTGCGGGTCTGCCAGGGCGACACCCTCTTCGGCGGCTTCGCCTTCGCCGAGTACGGCGCCTCCGACGCGCAACGCCAGTCCGATATCGCCCAGTTGCTGGTCACCACCACCTCGTTGTTCGGCAAGCACGAGGCGGTGTCCTCGGCGATCGAGGTGCTCGGCGAGGCGGCGGTGATCACCGCGGCCCGGCGGCTGACCAAGTCGGCCATGCCCACCGGAATCCGCAAGGCGGTGCCGCAGTGGACCAAGGTGGTGGCGACCGCGCGCGAGGAGGTGCGCGCGCAGACCGGCCACGATCGCATCCAGTCCGAGCAGCTCACCCGCTTCAACCGCAACCAGATCATCCAGCTGGTGCTGCTGGTCGGCCTGGTCTATGTGGCCTACCCGTTCTTCAGCCAGGTGCCCACCTTCTTCAGTCAGCTGCGCACACTGAACTGGTGGTGGGCGCTGTTCGGCCTGGTCATCTCCGGCCTGACCTATCTGGGCGCCGCCGCGGCCCTCGGCGCGTGTGCCGACGGCCTGGTGCGCACCCGCGACCTGATCCTCGAGCAGCTGGCCAACACCTTCGTCGCCACCACCACCCCGGCCGGGGTCGGCGGCCTGGCGCTGAGCGTGCGGTTCCTGCAGCAGGCGGGCATGTCGACGCTGCGGGCCACGGCGGCGGTCGCGCTGCAACAGTCCATGCAGGTGATCACCCATCTGGTGCTGCTGGTGATCTTCTCGGTGGTGGCGGGCACCTCGACCAATCTGGCCCACATCGTGCCCGACGCGACCGTGCTGTATCTGGTGGGCGGGCTCGTCGGTGGGTTGATCGGCGCGTTCATGTTCGTGCCCAAGCTGCGTCGCTGGGTGAACCACTCGGTGCGGCCACAGCTGATGGAGGTGCTCGGCGAGCTGGGTGACCTGGCCAAGGACCCCAAGCGGTTCGCGATCATCGTGGCGGGCTGCGGTGCGATCACCCTGGGTCAGGCGCTGGCGCTGTGGGCCAGTGTCGAAGCCTTCGGTGGCGGCACCGATTTCGTGGCGGTCACCATCGTCACCATGATCGGCGGCACGCTCGCCTCGGCCGCGCCGACGCCCGGTGGTGTCGGTGCCGTGGAGGCGGCGCTGATCGGTGGTCTCGCGGCCTTCGGTGTGCCCGCCGAGATCGCCGTGCCCGCGGTGCTGCTCTACCGGGTGCTCACCTGCTGGATTCCCGTCGCGCTCGGCTGGCCGATCATGCGTTGGATGGGCAACAAGCACATGATCTGAGCCCTGTCTGATCCAGAACCGGCGCCGGTCGTGTCGCATCGCCCCCGCTCGGCCGGGTGGTTGCGCGGGATTCCGGTGGTTGCCGGGGGATCGCTGAACATGCTGTTCGGTTGGTTCCACACGCCGATCGGCCGACCGACGTGAACCTTCCCACAGCACCCGCTGGTACGTGCGAGGTGCGGTTTCAGCGCCTAAACTGTCTGGGACGTAACCGGAGCATGATCGAAAGGTGTTTTCTCGATGGGATCCCGGACGGTGGTCGCCGACGTCGCCGATGAACTGGCGCGTCGTGTCGCCACCGGCGAGTACCGGCCCGGCGAGCTGATGCCGTCGGTGCGTCAGGTCGCCGACGAGTTCGGGATGAACCGGGCCACCGCGCAACTCACCCTCGGCAGGCTCGAGTCCTACGGCTTCGTCGAAGCCCGCCGCGGCAAGGGCTTCACCATTCGCGACGTGCGCGAAGAGGGCGGCATGGATTCCTACCGCCACCTGTTCCGCTTCTCCATCACCGCGCCCGCCGTGGCCGCCGAGATGTTCACCGACATCGTCGCCGTCGAACGTGGCATCGTGCTCGAGGCGCTGCTGGCCTACACCGCCGCCGAGAAGGTGCTCGAGCCGGGCGAGCTCGCCGCCGCCGTCGACGAGCTCGAGGCCATGGCCCGCCACGCCGTGCCCGACTACCCGGCCATCATCGCCACCGAGATCGCGCTCATCCGCAAGGTGCTCGGTGCGCTCGGCATGAGCATGCAACGGGCGGTGCTCAATTCGATCGCCGACATGGTCGTGGAGGTGCCCGAGGCGGTCACCGCCTACTTCGCCGTCGCCGCCGACCTGCACGTGCTCGTCTGGCGCGCGCTGCTGGCGGTGTGGGATGCCGAGTCCGCGCCCAGCGAGGCCCAGCTGGCCCTGTTCGAGGACCTGTTCGCGCTCTACCACGAGAAAGTGGTGGCCCGCTTCGACGAACTCGTCGGCGTGACGGGCGTCGAGGAGACCGCCGCGACGGCCTGAGCCCCGCCCACTCAGCTGTCTGGGTCGCGGTCGTGATGCCACGGCAGGTGCCTGCCCCGCGGCAGCATCGAATCGAGAATGGTGCCCACATGCGGTGCCCGCGTGGCCATCAGCCCGGAGCCCACCATCACCCCGAGCGCGATCGACATCACCGACAGCAGCGCCGACACCAGCACTTCCAGCCCGCCCGGCGCCGTGGCACCGGTGGTGTGCAGCACCAGCTCCGACACCCCGGTCAAGCTGATCCCGCCGGGCACCAGCATCCAGAACGCGGGCAGGAAGGCCACCTGCCGTGGCGGCGCGTTGGTGCGGCCCTGGATCAGGTAGGCGGCGGGCACCGCGATCAGCCCGCCCAGGAACGCGCCGGTCAACGGCCCCGACAGCGTCTTGCCGACGAACTGCGCGGCATAGGTGACATACAGGACCAGCAGCAGCCAGCCCATCGAGTTCTGCGGCGCGCTCGACCGCCACGAATGCCCGAACCCGATCAGCAGCACCCCGAGCAGCGGCGCCCACCAACCCAATTGGGCACTGCTGATCGGTGAGTCCGCCAGCGGCCCGAGCACGCTGATACCCACATAGATGCCGAAGGCGAGCAGGAACAGCATGTTGATGCCGTAGACCACCCGGCTCGCCCCCGCGACCATCGACCCGGTCGCCAGCTCGATCGTCCCGTTGGTCAGCATCGCGCCGGGCAGCAGCGTCGCCACGGCCGGGATCAGCAATTGCTCGGGTTGCCCGCCCGCGAGCGCGCCGGGAAACCCGAAGGCCAGCGCCGCGACCAGTGCCGAGGCGAGCACCGGCAGCGCCATCGAGAGCAGGCGCACCTTGTCGGCGAGCTGGGTGAGCACCCCGACCACCAGCCCCAGCACCACGTACCCCACCAGCGCACGGGCACCCGGATTGAGCATCATCCCCAGGCCGACGGTCAGCACCACCTGCCCGAGCAGGATCAGCCAGGGCGGGCTGCCGGGCTTGGCGGCCAGCAGCTCGTCGAGCTCGCGGGAGGCCGCGGTGGGCGGCGGAGCGTCCTTCTCGATCTTGTCGATGAGCCGGTAGAGGCCGGCGATCTGGTCCAGCGGCAGCGTGCCCACCCGCGCGTCGAGCATGTCGATCGCGGAACCCTCGTCGGTGCGCACCCGCACGAACACCGCCGTCGGCAACACCATGAAGTGGAGATTGTCGGTGCCGTAGCGGCGCGAGAGCTGGTCCAGGATCTCCTGCACCCGCGCCGAGGTCTCACCCGCCCCGACCAGCGCCACCCCCAGGCGGCACACCAGATTCAGCAGGTCGGCGGGAACGGGCGGCTCGGCCGGTGGCTTCGGCGTTGGCGGCGTCGGCAGGGCCGCCGTGTACTGGGCCCGAGCACTCTGAATCGCGTGCCGGACCCGGAACCGCGCAGCCTCCCAGCTGCTGTACCTGTGCTCCGAAGCCATGTAACCGTGAGTCTAGAACCTCCCCAGCCCCGCACATCCCGACCCCGAGGAGGGATCGCCGACGAAGTCGGCGGTTCGCGCCCGTCCCGTCGATCAGGCGCCGTGGCGTACGCGACGAAGGAGCAAGCCACGGTGCCT
>NZ_JBSGDP010000101.1:0-11093 GCF_053602435.1 Nocardia sp. NPDC004415 | reverse complement strand
CGCACCGACTTCCAGGTGAAGCTGCGCGGTCTGCGCATCGAGCTCGGCGAGATCGAGTCCGCGCTCACCGCGCAGCCCTCGATCGCCCAGTCGGTGGTCGTGGTCCGTGCCGACGAGCGCACCGGCGATCAGCTGGTCGCCTACGTCATCCCGGAGCCGGGCGCCACCGTCGACACCGACGCGGTCAAGGACGCCCTCGGCGCCGAACTGCCGGTGTACATGGTGCCCGCGGCCTACGTGGTGCTCAGCGCCTTCCCGCTCAACGCCTCCGGCAAGCTCGACCGCAAGGCGCTGCCCGCGCCGGTGTTCGCCGCGCGCACCTTCCAGGCGCCGGTCACCCCGGTGCAGCAGATCGTCGCCGCGACCTTCGCCGAGGTGCTCGGCGCCGGTCAGGTCGGCCTCGACGACGACTTCTTCGAACTCGGCGGCAACTCGCTGATCGCCACCCGGGTCGCCGCGCGCCTGTCCGAGGCGCTCGACACCCAGGTGCCGCTGCGCGCGCTGTTCGAGGCCTCGACCGTGGCCGCGCTGGCCGCGCGGGTGGAGACCGCCACCGGACGCGGCGGACGCATCCCGCTCGTCGCCCGGCCGCGCCCCGAGCTGGTGCCGCTCTCGCAGGCCCAGCAGCGGATGTGGTTCCTCAACCGCTTCGACAACCGCACCGCGGTCAACAACATCCCGGTGGCCATCCGCCTCAGTGGTGAGCTCGATGTGGCGGCGCTGGAAGCCGCCATCGCCGACGTGACCGCGCGGCACGAATCGCTGCGGACCTTCTACCCGGAAGTGGAAGGCGCCGGCTACCAACAGATCCTGCCCGCCGACGAGGTCCGCTTCGCCCTGCCCGCCCAGCCCTCGGCCGGTGACGTGGTCGCCCGCGTGGTGGAGCTGGCGGGCGTGCACTTCGACGTCACCCGCGAGGTGCCCTTCCGCGCGAGCCTGCTGCGCGTCGACGAGCAGACCCACGTGGCCGTGCTCGTCATGCACCACATCAGCGGTGACGGCTTCTCGCTGCGTCCGCTGCTGCGCGATGTCGTGGTCGCCTACACCGAACGCGCCCGGGGCGAGGTGCCCGCGTGGGCGCCGCTCGACGTGCAGTACGCCGACTACACGCTGTGGCAGCGCGAAGTCCTCGGCGAGGAGAGCGATCCGGAGTCGGTCGCGGCGAGCCAGATCGCCTACTGGACCGAGCAGCTGCGCGATCTGCCCGACCAGATCGAGCTGCCCGCCGACCGGCCCCGGCCGGAGATCGCCACCAATGCCGGTGACCTGTACCGCTTCTCGGTCGACGCGCCGCTGCACCAGGCGCTCACCGAGATCGCCAAGGCCCGTGGCGTCACGCTGTTCATGGTGATGCACGCGGCGCTGGCCACCTGGGCCGCGCGCCTGTCCAACAGCACCGACATCGCCATCGGCACCCCGATCGCCGGTCGTGGCGAGCGCTCGCTCGACGACCTGGTCGGCATGTTCGTCAACACCCTGGTGCTGCGCAGCGAGGTCGACCTCGGCGGCAGTTTCGCCGACCTGCTCGACCAGGTCCGCAAGGTGGACCTGTCGGCCTTCGCCAACGCCGACGTGCCCTTCGAACGGCTCGTCGACGTGCTCAGCCCCACCCGCTCGCAGGCGCACCACCCGCTGTTCCAGGTGGCGCTCACCTTCGAGGCGGCCACCGCCGCCGACGCGGGCACCGTCGCGCTGCCGGGCCTTGACCTCGATGTCGTCGACTTCGACCCGGGCACAGCCAAATTCGACGTGCAGCTCACCGTGGGCGAGGCCGCCGACGGCTCGCTGGCGCTGTCGTGGAACTACGCCACCGATCTGTTCGACGCCGAGACCGTCGCCGCCTTCGGTGACCGCCTGGTCCGCATCCTGCGGAGCGTCGCGGAGAACCCGGACGTGATCGTCGGCGACATCGACCTGCTCGGTGAGGCCGAGCAGCGCGATGTCGCGCAGCGCTGGGTGTCCTCGGGTGCCGACGCCATCGGTCTGCCGGTCGTGCACGACGCCACCACCCCGGCGGGTCATCGCCGCGGGCTGTTCGGCAACAAGCACACCACGCTGGTCGACCTGTTCGACGCGGCCGCGGTCGCCTACCCGGATCGCATCGCCGCCAAGTTCGGTGTGGAATCGCTGACCTACGCCGAGCTCGACCGGCGCGCGAATGTGCTGGCGCGCAGGCTGATCGCCGACGGCGCCGGTCCCGAATCGCTGGTCGCGGTGATTCTGCCGCGTTCGCTCGATCTCGTCGTGGCGCTGCTGGCCGTGATCAAGACCGGCGCCGGTTACGTGCCCGTCGACCCGACCTACCCGGCCGAGCGCATCGCCTACGTGCTCGAGGACTCCCGGCCCACCAGCGTTGTGCTCGACTCCACCGTCCAGGTGACCGTGCCCGGCCACCTGCCCTCGGTGGTGCTCGACGGGTTCGCCGTGGAGACCGGCAATGTCGAGGACGCCGACGATCTGCCGATCACCGACGCCGACCGCATCGCGCCGCTCTCGCCGGACAATGTCGCCTACGTCATCTACACCTCCGGCTCGACCGGCCGCCCCAAGGGCGTCGCCGTCGCGCACCGGAATGTGGTGCGCCTGTTCGCCAATACCGATCGCGACTTCGGCTTCGGCCCGCGCGATGTGTGGACGCTGTTCCACTCCTACGCCTTCGACTTCTCGGTGTGGGAGCTGTGGGGCCCGCTGCTGTTCGGCGGCTCGCTGATCGTGGTGGACTACTACACCTCCCGCTCGCCCGAGCAGTTCCTGGAGCTGCTGCGCGTCGAGCAGGTCACCGTGCTCAACCAGACCCCGTCGGCGTTCTACCAGCTCGCCGAGGCCGACCGGAACGCCGGACCGGGCCTGGCGCCGCTGGCGCTGCGCTATGTGGTCTTCGGTGGCGAGGCGCTGGAGCTGCGCCGCCTGTCGGACTGGGTGGCCCGTCACGGCGACAGCTCGCCGACGCTGGTCAACATGTACGGCATCACCGAGACCACGGTGCACGTGTCGTTCCGCGCGCTGGACGCGAAAACCATTGCCGCCGCGTCCGGTTCGGTCGTCGGCCGGGCCATCGCGGGCCTGGGCGTCTACGTGCTCGACAACCGGCTGCGGCCGGTGCCGGTGGGTGTCGCGGGCGAGATGTACGTCGCCGGGCCGCAATTGGCGCGCGGCTACCTCGGTCGCCCCGACCTCACCGCGACCCGCTTCGTCGCCAACCCGCTCGCGGGCCCGAACCAGGCCGGTTCCCGGCTGTACCGTTCCGGCGACCTCGCGCGCTGGAACCGCTTCGGTGAGCTCGAATACCTGGGTCGTGCCGACGATCAGGTCAAGGTGCGCGGCTTCCGCATCGAGCTCGGCGAGATCGAGGCCGCCGTGCTGGCCCAGCCCGGTATCGCGCAGGCCGCGGTCATCGTGCGCGAGGACCAGCCCGGCGACCAGCGCATCGTCGCCTATGTGGTCGCCGACGGCGAGGCCCAGCCCGATCTCGACGTGGTGCGCAGCGGCGCGGCCGAACAGTTGCCCGCGTACATGGTCCCGGCGGCGCTGGTCCGCCTGGAATGGATTCCGCTGACCGTCAACGGCAAGCTGGACCGCCGCGCCCTGCCCGCCCCCGCGGTGCAGGCGCGCGCCTTCCGTGCCCCGGTGACGCCGGTGCAGGAGACCGTGGCCGCGGTCTTCGCCGAGGTGCTCGGCTTGGACCGGGTCGGCGTCGACGACGACTTCTTCGAACTCGGTGGCAACTCGCTGATCGCCACCCGCGTGGTCGCCCGCATCGGCGCGGCGCTCGGCGCCACGGTGCCGGTGCGCGCGCTGTTCGAGGCCTCCACCGTGGAAGCCCTGGCCACCCGGGTGGAATCGCACACCGGCGGCACCGCCCGCGCGGCGCTGGTCGCCCGCGAGCGCACCGAGGGTGAACTGGTGCCGCTGTCGTTCGCGCAGCAGCGCATGTGGTTCCTCAACAAGTACGACACCACCTCCGCCGCCTACAACCTGCCCGTGGCGATCCGCCTCACCGGCGCCCTCGACACCGAGGCGCTGGCGCTGGCGCTGGCCGACCTGGTGCGCAGGCACGAGTCGCTGCGCACCCGCTACCCCGAGCACGGCGGCACCCCGGTGCAGCAGATCGTGGCCGCCGAACGCATGTCGCTGGACCTGCGCCCGGTCACTGTCGCACCGGAGCGGCTCTTCGAGACCGTCACCGAGTTCGCCTCGGCCGGATTCGATGTGGCCGAAGAGGTTCCGCTGCGGGCGCGCCTGTTCCGGGCGTCCGCCGACGAACACGTCCTGGTCGTGGTGGTCCACCACATCGCCGCCGACGGCTTCTCCATCGCGCCGCTGACCCGCGACGTGATGCTGGCCTACACCGCCCGCGCCCAGGGCACCGCGCCCGGCTGGGCGCCGCTGCCGGTGCAGTACGCCGATTTCGCGATCTGGCAGCGCGCGGTGCTCGGCACCGAGGACGACACCGAGTCGCTGATGTCGCGCCAGGTCGGCTACTGGCAGACCCAGCTCGCCGGCATCCCCGACGAGCTCACCCTGCCCTTCGACCGCCCCCGCCCGGCCATCGCCTCGCATCGCGGCGCCACCGTGCACCGCGAGCTGCCGCCGGAACTGATCGGCAGGCTCGACGAACTGGCCCGCCGCCAGGGCACCTCGCTGTTCATGGTCATGCACACCGCCCTGGCCGTGCTGCTGGCCCGGCTCTCGGGCTCCGACGACATCGCCGTCGGCACGCCCATCGCGGGCCGTGGCGAGCAGGCCCTCGACGACCTGGTCGGCATGTTCGTCAACACCCTGGTGCTGCGCACCGGCGTGCGCCCCGGCGAGACGTTCACCGACCTGCTCGAGCAGTCCCGCAAGACCGACCTCGACGCCTACGGCAATGCCGACGTGCCCTTCGAGCGCCTGGTGGAACTCCTCGCGCCCGAGCGCTCGCAGTCGCGCAACCCGCTGTTCCAGGTGATGCTGGCCTTCCAGAACCTGGACCGCACCACCCTGGAACTGCCCGGCCTGGCCGTCTCGGCGCTCGACCTCGAGGAGAGCGTCGCCCGCTTCGACCTGCAGTTCACCCTGTCCGAGCTGGGCGAACCCGGCAGCGGCGGGATGGCGCTGGCCCTGAACTACGCCACCGAACTGTTCGACGAGGCCACCGTCGACACCATCGCCACCCGCTGGGAGCGCGTGCTCGCGGCCGTGGCCGCCGACGCGTCGGTGACCGTCGGCGCGATCGATGTCCTCGATGCCGCCGAGCGGGCCGACCTGGTGTTCCGGGTCGGCGAGCCGCCGGTGCCCGCGCGCACCCTGCGCACGCTGCTGGCCGAGGCCGTCGACCGGAACCCGACCGGCGACGCCGTCGTGTTCCAGGGGACAGCGCTGTCGTATGCCGAACTGGACGAGCGCTCCAACCGCCTGGCCCGCCTGCTGATCGCGGAAGGCATCGGCGCGGAAGACCTTGTCGCCGTGGGTGTCCCGCGTTCGGCCGACTCGGTGCTGGCCGCCTGGGCCGTCGCCAAGACCGGCGCCGCGTTCGTCCCGGTCGACCCGACCTACCCGGCCGACCGCATCGCCCACATGGTCACCGACTCCGGCTCACCGCTGGGTCTCACGGTGGCCGCCGTGCGCGACGGCCTGCCCGACTCCGCGCGCTGGCTGGTGCTGGAAGACCTCGACCTGGCCGCCGTCGACGGCGGTCCGATCGTCGACGCGGAACTGGTCCGCGAGACCAGCCCCGAGCAGCCCGCCTACGTCATCTACACCTCCGGTTCCACCGGTGTGCCCAAGGGCGTCGTGGTCACCCACGCCGGTCTGGCCAACTTCGGCGAGGAGCAGGCCCAGCGCTACGCCCTCGACTCCGATTCGCGCGCACTGCATTTCGCCTCGCCCTCGTTCGACGCCTCGATCCTGGAACTGCTGCTGGCGCTGGCCCGCGGCGGTGCCCTGGTGGTCGTGCCGCCGGGTGTCTACGGCGGTGACGAGCTGTCCGAGCTGATCCGCACCGAGCGGGTCACCCACGCCTTCATCACCCCCGCCGCCCTGGCCACCTTCGACCCGAGCGGCCTCGACTCGCTGCGCGTGCTCGTCGCCGGTGGTGAGGCGGTGCCCGCCGATCTGGTGAGCAAGTGGGCGGTTCCGTTGGCGGACGGTACAGTTCGTGCCTTCCACAATGGTTACGGCCCGACCGAGACCACGATCATGACCAATATCAGCGCCGCGCTGACGCCGGGCGAGCTGGTCACCATCGGTGGCCCGACGCGCGGTATGCGCTCGCTGATCCTGGACGCCCAGCTCCAGCCCGTGCCGGTGGGTGTCGCGGGTGAGCTGTATCTGTCGGGCATCCAGCTGGCCCGCGGCTACCACGCCCGGCCCGGCCTCACCGCCGACCGGTTCGTCGCCGACCCGTTCGTGCCGGGGGAGCGGATGTACCGCACCGGTGACGTCGTGCGCTGGACCGCCGAGCGCACCGTCGAATACGTCGGCCGCTCCGACTTCCAGGTCAAGATCCGTGGCTTCCGTATCGAACTGGGTGAGATCGACTCGGCGCTGGCCGCGCACGAGACCGTCGACTTCGCCACCACCCTCGGCCACAAGAGCACCGCGGGCGCGGTCTCACTGGTCGCGTATGTGGTTGCCGCGCCGGGTCGTTCGATCGATGTCGCGGCGCTGACCGCGCATGTCGAGGAACGCCTGCCCGCCTACATGGTGCCCTCCTCGATCATGGTGATCGACCACGTGCCGCTCACCCCGGTCGGCAAGCTCGACCGCAAGGCGCTGCCGGAGCCGGTGTTCGCCACCGAGGTCACCTTCCGGGCCGCGCGCACCCCGATCGAGCAGACCATCGCCGAGGTCTTCGCCGAGGTGCTCGGTGTGGAGCGCGTCGGTGTGGACGACTCGTTCTTCGCCCTCGGCGGCGACTCGATCGTCTCCATCCAGCTGGTCTCGCGGGCCAAGGCCCGTGGCGTGCTGTTCACCCCGCGCCACGTCTTCGAGCAGCGCACCGTCGCCGGACTGGCCGCCGTGGCCGAGACCGCCGATGTGGCAGCCGCTTCCGCGATCACCCTCGCCGAGCTGCCGGGCGGTGGCGTCGGTGAGATGCCGCTGACCCCGGTCGTGCGGTTCATGGCCGAGCGCTCCGGCTCCTTCGGCCGGTTCAACCAGACCATGGCGCTGGAACTGCCGGTCGGCATCGACCGCGCGGGCATCGCCGCCACCGTCGGCGCGGTCATCGACCGCCACGACATGCTGCGCGCGCGCCTGCACCAGGTCGACGGCCGCTGGGTGGTCACCACCGCGCCTGCGGGCACCGTCGACGCCGACGCGCTCATCGACCACACCACCTTCCCGGCCGACGCCACCGACGACCAGCTGGTCGAGATCGCCTCCGCCGCACTGGATGCCGGCCTCGACCGGCTCGACCCCGCCGATGGTGTGGTCGTGCGGTTCGTGTGGCTGGAGCCCGATGCCGCCGCGCGCGCGGGTCGCCTGATCGTCGTCGCGCACCACCTCGTGGTCGACGGCGTCTCCTGGCGCATCCTGGTGCCCGACTTCGTGGCCGCCTGGGGTCAGCTGTCCGCCGGTCAGCAGCCCGAACTGGTCGCCCCGGCCACCTCAATGCGCGCCTGGGCGCACGCCTTGGCCGACGAGGCGCGTACCCCCGAGCGCACCGCCGAGCTGGACTTCTGGCGCGAGGTCGTCGCGACCCCGGACCCGCTGCTCACCGAGCGGCCGATGAACCCGGCCGTCGACGTCTCCGGTGTCATCGAGAAGCTGCCGGTCGAGGTGTCCGCCGAGGTCACCAAGGCCCTGCTCACCACCGTCCCGGCGCTGTTCCACGGTGGCGTCAACGACGGTCTGCTCACCGCGCTGGCCCTGGCCGCCGCCAAGTGGCGTGGCACCCGCCTCGCCGCGGGCAACGGCGCGACCGCCGCCGACGACGCCCTGCTGGTCCGGCTCGAAGGCCACGGCCGTGAGGAAGAGGTCGCGCCCGGCGCCGACCTCTCCCGCACCGTCGGCTGGTTCACCGCGATCTTCCCGGTCCGCCTCGACCTGGCCGGGATCGATATCGACGCCGCGCTCGCCGGTGGGCCCGCGCTGGGTCAGGCGGTCAAGGCCGTCAAGGAGCAGTTGCTCGCGGTGCCCGACAAGGGCATCGGCTAC
The DNA here is from genome assembly GCF_053602435.1 of Nocardia sp. NPDC004415. Lineage (NCBI taxonomy): Bacteria > Bacillati > Actinomycetota > Actinomycetes > Mycobacteriales > Nocardiaceae > Nocardia > Nocardia sp. NPDC004415. The sequence continues at coordinate 2,954 of NZ_JBSGDP010000101.1, read as the reverse complement.
GGCCTGCTGCGGTACCTCAACGCCGACACCGCCGCCGAGCTGCCCACCGAGCTGCCCGGCCAGATCAGCTTCAACTACCTGGGCCGGGTCGCCGACAGCGACGTGCCCGACGCCCTGCGCGGCTTCGGCTGGATTCCCGCGCCGGAGCTGGCCGCCCTGGGTGGTGCCTACGACGCCGACATGCCCGCCATGGCGCCGCTGGACGTCAACGCGATCGTCGTCGGTGACAAGCTCAGCGCGAACATCGGCTACCCGAGCACGCTGCTCGCCGCCGCCGAGGTGCGCGAGTTCGCCGACCTGTGGGTCACCGCGCTGGAAGCTGTTGCCCGGCACGCCAACTCGGCCGACGCCGGCGGCCACACGCCGTCGGACTTCGCGCTCGTGCGCTCCACTCAGCGCGATATCGATCTCTGGGAGAAGCGCTACCCCGAGCTGACCCAGGTGTGGCCGCTGGCCGCCCTGCAGGCCGGTCTGTTCTTCCACGCGCGCCTGGCCGCGAGCTCGGTCGACGTCTACACCGCCCAGGCGGTCCTCACCCTCACCGGCCGCGTCGACGCCACCCGTCTGCGCGCGGCCGCCCAGGCCCTGCTGGACCGGCACGAGACCCTGCGCACCGCCTTCGTCACCGACCACGACGGCAATGCCGTGCAGATCGTCCTCGACCACACCCCGGTGTCGTGGACCGAGCACGACCGCGTCGACACGGGCGAGTTCGCCGACCTGGTCGAGGCCGACCGCACCGCCCGCTTCGATCTGGCCGCGCCGCCGCTGATCCGGTTCACCCTCATCCGGGTCGCCGAGGACGAGTGGCGCTTCGTGGTGTCCAACCACCACATCCTGCTCGACGGCTGGTCGACCCCGCTGGTCATGCGCGACCTGCTCGCGCTCTACGCCCTGCACGGCGACGCCAGCGCGCTGCCCGCCCAGCGCTCCTACCGGCACTTCCTGGAATGGGTTGCCCAGCAGGATCATTCGGTGTCGGTGGCGGCCTGGTCCGAGGCCCTGCGCGGCGTCACCGAACCGACCCTGCTCGCTCGTCCCGAGGCCGGCCGCGAGATCGCGGCGCTGTCGCAGGAGTACCTGTTCGACCTCGACGAGGCGGCCACGGCCCGCCTGGTCGCGCTGGCCGCCGAGCTCGGCGTCACCCCGAACACGGTCCTGCAGGTCGCCTGGTCGATCGTGCTCGGCCGGATGACCGGCCGCGACGACGTGCTCTTCGGCACCACCGTCTCCGGCCGTCCCGCGCAGCTGTCCGGCGTGGAATCCATGGTGGGTCTGTTCATCAACACCGTCCCGGTCCGGGTGCGTTTCGACGCCGCCGAATCGGTACGCGAGGTGCTCACCCGCACCCAGGGCGAGCAGGCCGACCTGCTCGACCACCACTACATCGGCCTGGCCGAGATCCAGTCCGCGGCGGGCATCGGTGGCCTGTTCGACTCGCTGGTGGTCTTCGAGTCCTACCCGGTCGACGCCGAGGGCATCAAGGCCCAGGCCGCCGATATCGACGGCATGGCCGTCACCGGTCTGGACGCCGCCGACGCCACCCACTACCCGCTCTCGCTCATCGCCCAGCTCGACACCCAGCTGCGCATCCGCGCGGGCTACCTCAGCGACCTGTTCGACGCGGCCACCGTGCACCGCATCGCCGAGCGCCTGATCCGGGTGCTCACCGCGATCACCACCGAACCCGGTGTCGCCGTGGGCGATCTGGAACTGCTCGACGCCGCCGAACGCGAACTCGTCGTGCGCGAGTGGAACGCCACCGCGCACGAGGTCGACCAGCGGGCCACCCTGGTCTCGCTGTTCGAGGCCCAGCTCGCCGCGACCCCGCACGCGACCGCGCTGAGCTTCGAGGGGACGAGTCTGTCCTACGCCGAGTTCGGTCAGCGGGTCTACCGCCTGGCCCGCTGGCTCGTGGACCGTGGCGTCGGTCCGGAAAGCTATGTGGCCCTTGGCATGCGCCGCTCGATCGACCTGGTCGTCGGCATGTACGCCGTCACCGTGGCCGGTGGCGCCTATGTGCCGCTGGACCCCGATCACCCGGCCGAGCGCACGGAATACATTCTGGCGACGGCCGATCCGGTGTGTGTGCTCACCTCGGGCACCGATCTGGAGATCGACACCGCGCAGGTCCGCATCGACCTGCTCGACCTGGCCGGCTACACCGACACCCGCCTCACCGACGCCGAACGCGTTGCGCCGCTGCGTCCGTCGAACACCGCGTACGTCATCTTCACCTCCGGTTCGACGGGTCGCCCGAAGGGTGTGGCCGTGAGCCACGGGGCGATCGTGAACCGTCTGGTGTGGATGCAGGCGGCCTACGGTCTGACCGCCGACGATGTGGTGTTGCAGAAGACGCCTGCCACGTTCGACGTGTCGGTGTGGGAGTTCTTCTGGCCCTTGCAGATCGGTGCGCGTCTGGTGGTGGCCAAGCCCGACGGTCATCGTGATCCGGCCTACCTGGCCGAGATCATCCGGGCCGAGGGCGTCACCGTCACCCACTTCGTGCCCTCGATGCTCGCGGTGTTCGTCGCCGACGCCGCCGCGGCCCGCTGCGAGTCGCTGCGCATGGTCTTCGCCTCGGGTGAGGCGCTGCCGCCCAAGCCCGCGCACCGCCTGCGCGAGCTCACCGGCGCGGCCCTGCACAACCTGTACGGCCCCACCGAGGCCGCGGTCGACGTCACCTTCCACGAGGTCGTCGACACCGATGTGGACACCGTCCCGATCGGCGCCCCGGTGTTCAACACCCAGGTCTACGTCCTCGACGCGCGCCTGCGGCCCGTCCCGGTGGGTGTCGCGGGTGAGCTCTACCTCGCGGGCACCCAGCTGGCGCGCGGCTACGTCGCCCGGCCGGACCTGACCGCCGACCGCTTCGTCGCCGACCCGTTCGGGACCGACGGCGAACGCATGTACCGCACCGGCGACCTCGTCGCCTGGACCGAGCACGGTGAGCT
>NZ_JBSGDP010000100.1:0-11156 GCF_053602435.1 Nocardia sp. NPDC004415 | reverse complement strand
CGAACACCCAACGAAGTAGAGTCCGGCTGGTTCGAGCGGAATAGGGCAGCCTGAGAAGTCAAAGTCTCACTGTCCGAGAATCTTCCGGCCCCTCAACCTGCGCAGTTTCGTTCCACCAGTCGGCTGGTGGATCTACAACGGTCTCCACGACATCGCGCCCGCCCTGACCCAGCAGGCCATCGGGGACGAATTGTCGGAGGAGGTGTACGGGATGGGCGACACCAGACCGGGCGTCACCTATACCACTGTGGTGACCAAGTACGACCAGGTCGTCACCCCCTACGACCAGCAGTACTTGTCGGGGCCCGCGGTCACCAATATCACGCTGCAGGACGGATGCCCGAAGGATCAGTCCGAGCATCTGGCCACCATGTACAGCGAACGGGCGTGGCGATTCGTCCTCAACGCACTCTCCCCCGATACCAGCACCCCAGTGCCCTGCGTGGCGGTCAGCCCATACTTCCCCGGAGTGAGGTAGCACCGCCCCGGGCTGTCCATCCATGAGCTCTGGTGAGTGGTCCGCCGTTTGCGGTGCTGGCCCTCGGCCACGCGGCCAGGTTGATCGCTTCGTCGTTGCGGACGGCTTGATCGACTCGGCGCTCCGGATTTGCACTGGTCGGATCGGCCCGGTCACAATCTGGCGGTGTCCCGCCCGCACCGGCTCAGCCTGGAAACTCCGATCGTCAGCCGAACCGCAGCGCGAATAGCCGAGTTCGCCACCGAGCTGCTCGAGGCGAGCCTGGCCCAGGTCCCCGGCGCGGAGAAACTCCCGCCCGGCCATTTCGCCACCGACGTCACACCGGCCATCGTGGCGGTCGCGGGTTGTGTCCTGAGCGCGATCGACGAGCAGCGCGGTCTCGACACCGACGAGGTCGCCGCGCTGATCGTCCCAGTCATCGAACGCCAAGCCGAGGAACGCATTCCGCTACGAATTTCGCTGCTCGCCTTCTTCGGCGGGGCACGCCGAATGTGGGAAGAGCTGCGCGACGAAGCCCGGCCCGAAGACCTCGACGACGTCCTCGAATTCCTGGGTCTGCTCCTCGACCTCTTCGAACAGGTCAATATCTCCATGGCCGAAACCCACGCCGCAGTGGCCCAGTCGCTGTTCAGCGCCGAGCGTGAGGCCCGGCGCGACCTGTCGTCAGCGCTCCTGGAGGGAAAATCTGCCGACGAGCACGCCATCCGCGCCGGTATCCAGCTCGAAGACGCCTACGACCTGCTTTCCCTCCGTGTTCCGGCATCCACGCGAGAGGACAACGCGGTCACGCAGCGGCGTATGCGGATCGCCAGGGAGATGCTCGATGATCTGTCCGGCATGAGCCCGTTGTACACCTTCGACGGCGTGACCGGCCACGTTCTGCCCCCTCGAACGCCGAGGCCGGAGACTCCCCACGCTATGCGCGGGTGGCGACCCAACTCACCAGCAGCCTCGAGCTCCCGGTGATCGTCATCGAGCTCCACGACGTGCCCCGGGCCGACCTGCCAGGGGCGGTGGACTACATCGACGAGCTCGCCGAGCTCGCTCGACTTCTCGGCAAGCCCGCGGGGGCCTATATCCTCGACGACCTGATGCTCGAACATCAGCTGACCAGGCCTGGGCCCTCCCGCGACCGGCTGGTCGGCCGTCTCGAGCCCCTGCTCGAGCACCCGCATCTGCTCGAAGCTCTGCGCGCACATATTCGATACGGCGGGGACCGCAAACGCGCGGCCGAGGCGATCCACCTCCACCCCAACAGCCTCAGCTACCGGCTGCGCCGGGTCGCCGAATTGACCGGGTACGACACCTCGGCCCCCGACGGTTCCCGCCTGCTCGCCGCCGCGTTGCTCATCCACGACGCGCATCCCTCGTCGCCTCGATCTTCTACCTCGTAGGCGCCCGAGTCTCGCTCGCGGTGATCTGCGGTTGTCGCGGACGCTACGGGTGCGGACGGGTCGGAGACGCTCAGGCGCCGGGGCGCTCCGGGGATGCCGCAGCGGCGTCCCATTGCGCGCGAGCGGCGGCGAACAGGTTCACACAGACCGTCACGAGGTCGGCGGGGTCGTCGTGGCGACCGTCCATCAGCCAGTCGACCAGCAGGTGGTTGACGCCGCCGACCAGCGCGGTCGCGGTCAACCGTTGGCCTCGCGTCAGCGGGCGAGGGCTCTCGATCGCCCAGGTCGCCATCACGGTGTCGACGAAATCGCGCAGAACCCGGTGGCGGCGCTGCTCCATGTCCGGTGAAACACCGACGACCTCGATGAGCACGACCCGCGCGCGCCGCGGGTCACTGGTCAGGTAGCCGATGAAAGCCTCGAGCCCGGCCTCGGTGAGTGAATCGAGGGTGGAATCGGCCTGCCCGAGTGCGTCGATGGTCTTCGCGCGCATCGCCTCGGCCAGCTCGTCATAGAGGGCGGCCAGGCAGGACTCCTGGTTGGGGAACGATTCGTAGAAATACCGCTCGGTGACGCCGGCGCCGCGGCAGATCTGCTTGATCGACGCGGCCGCGTACCCAGAGGTGCCGTACTGCTCCAAGGCGGACTCGAGGATCGCCGCCCGACGTAGGCGCACTCGCTCCTCCGGCGCGACACCGGAGTACTTGCGGCTGGAGAGCTTCGGGCCGGAGGGTCCCGGGCGGGTCATTGGGGCCTTTCCTTTCTGCCGACGAGGTGCAATACTAGCTGAACATTTTCTGACAATCGCGATTGCCCAACATGCGATAGCGGTATCGAATCGACCCGAGGAAGGCGGCACTCGATGACAGAAACAACTCTGGCCGGGCGAATCGTGGCGGTCACCGGCGGCGCCCAGGGCATCGGGCGTGAGATCGCGCGCCAGCTCGCCGAGGCCGGCGCACAGGTCGCGATCGGCGACCGCGATGTCGAGGCCGCCGAAGCTACCGCGCAAGCATTGCCAGGACAGGTGCGCGCGTTCGCCCTCGATGTCACCGACACCGGGTCGTTCCGCCGGTTCCTCGCCGAAGTCACCGCCGCGTGGGGCCCGCTCGACGTGCTGGTCAACAACGCCGGTGTCATGTGGGTCGGAGCCTTCACCGACGAACCCGAGGCCGCGACAGAGCGCATGCTCGCGGTGAACCTGCACGGCGTCATCCGCGGTGTTCGCCTGGTCGCGCCCCAGATGCGCGACCGCGGCCACGGTCACATCGTCACCATCGCCTCGGCCGCCTCCAAACTGGCCCCGCCCGGAGAGTCCACCTACGCCGCCACCAAACACGCCGTCCTTGGCTACCTCACCGGCGTGCGCGAGGAACTGCGCGGCAGCGGCGTTCATGTGTCGGTGATCATGCCCGGCGTGGTCGACACCGAACTCGCGATCGGCACCGCCAGCGGCGCGACCGCGCCGTTGCAGCCAGCCGACGTCGCGGCCGCGGTCGTGCAGGTCCTGCGCCGCCCGCGCTTCGAGGTCACCCTCCCAGCCTCGATAGATCTGCTGGTCCGCGTCTCCGGACTGCTCCCGCAAGCGCTCCGCGACCGGCTACTGCGACGTACTGTGCCCAACCAGATCGAGGCCACACAGGATTCGAGCGCCCGCGCGGGCTACGAGCACCGCGCCCTGACCGAGACCACCGACCCGAAGGAGTCCTGATGACCAACCTCGAATCCGCCATTGTTCGTCCGATCCCGGAGTTCTCCGGCGTCCACGACATCTGGCCTCGCGGACGTCGGCTCGACGCCGTCCGGGAGGCGGCGCTGAGTTACCGGGAACGGTTCCTGCGCCAGGGGCAGGTGAAAGCGGTCAAGAGCTTCGACATCGCCGCCGCGCCGTATCCGGCGCAGTACGCGTTCCAGAACTACTCGGTCAACCTCAACCCGTTCATCTCGATCATCAACCGCATGTTCGTGATCCAGTTCGAGGGCTTCGACGGCAAGCTCAAGACCCTGGTGTGGGAACCCACCGTGGCCGCCGGGTCCGCGGAAGCCCCGTTCTACGGCCAGTTGCAGAACTTCGGGCGCCGCGTCGGCCTGGAATCGCTGTTCGTCAAGTACTACAACGACCCCGACCAGGTCCTGCCCCGCCTCGGGTTGACCAACGCCGACGTGGACTACATCAGCTTCGACCACCTCCACGTCCAGGATCCGCGCATGATCGTGGGCAGCAGCGAGCCCATCGACGGTGAGAGCGAACCACGCAAGCCGTTGTTCCCCAACGCCAAACTGCTCGTGCACCGCCGAGAGCTGGGCACCTTCGAATCCATGCACCCCATGCAGTGGGCCTGGTATGTCGACGGCGGTATGAACGGCGTTCCCGAGGACAAGCTCGAGATCTTCGACGGCGACGTCGAACTCGGCGTCGGAGTCAGCCTGCTGTGGACCCCCGGACACACCGACGGCAACCATTCCCTGGTCGTCAACACCCCTGACGGGGTGTGGGTGTCTTCGGAGAACGGCATGGCCGCCGACAGTTGGCAACCCGAACTGTCCAAGATCCCCGGCGTGCGCCGCACCGCGGAGTTCTACGGGCGCGAGGTCGTGCTCAACGCCAACACCCTTGAAGACTCCCTCGACCAGTACGACTCCATGGTGAAAGAGAAGACCCTCGCCTCCGCGTCGCCGCGGAACCCGCAGTGGCGCCAAATCATCCCGTCCTCCGAATGTGCGGACTGGAAGCGACAGTGGCCGGTCGTGCCGACCTTCAGCCACGGCGGCCTGGACTACGGCACCATCACCGTCGCCACGCGGTGAGCGTGACGACAGAGAGAACGAGGATCGATCGACATGGCTGATCTTATCGGCGCCGGCGATCACGTGGTGACCGTGCCGCGCTCCTTTGCAGCGCGGGCGACCATCTGGGCATCGCGGATCTTCGTCCGGCCGACACTGTGGCTGCTTCCGCTGCACACAGCGGCCGGGGTACTCGGCTACCGATTCACACAGGTCATCGCCTGCCGGATGTGGTTTCCTCCGGTGCTCCGGCACACCAAGGTGGATACCATAGGATCCCGTGGCAGGACTCTTGGAGAATGGGTAGGCGGGCAGCCTGAGTCCGGCGACCGGTTGATCTACTTCATCCACGGCAGTGGATACATCAGCTGTAGCCCGTGGACCCATCGCGGCCTGGTCTCGGAGCTGTCACGCCGACTGCGTCGACCCGTGTTCGCCGTGCGGTATCGGCTCGCGCCGAAGTACCGGTTCCCGGCCGCGCAAGACGACGTTCTCAACGGCTACCTGTGGTTGCTCGAACAAGGACACCGATCCCGGGACATCATCGTGATGGGCGATTCGGCCGGTGGCCACCTCGCCCTGGGGCTGTGTGCACAACTGCGCGAGCTCGGTGTCGAGCAACCCTGCGCGTTGGTCGGGTTCTCGAGCGTCGTCGACCCGACATGGCAACTGGCGCAAGCTCACAACAAGAAGGTGTGGGACCAGTTCATCTCGGGCCGCACCGGTCGGCGAATCATGCATACCTATCTGGTCGGGGCAGATTTCAGTGATCCGCGCCTGGATGTGCTCGGCACAGTCGGACCCGACCTGCCGCCGATGCTGTTACAGACGGGCGGTAGCGAGGTTCTGGCCTCGGATTCCGCCCACTACGCCGCGGCACTGCGCGAAGTGGGCGGACGATGCGAGCTCGAGGTGTGGTCGGGAATGTTCCATGTGTTCCAGATGGGCTATCCCCGGGTGGCCGAAGCACGCGGTGCTCTCGACAGCGTCGAACGGTTCGTCGAGGGCATCGACGCGAACGACGGGATCGCCGCCTGACGTGGCCACCACTTGGATCCAGTGCAAACGGTGCCATCGTTCCGGGAGGCCGGGTACGACAGCTGGCAAGTGAGTGGTGCGTGCGCGGGCATAGGTCAACGTCGTTGACGACGTTGCCATCCCGCCGTTCCTTCCTGGACTGAGGCCAGGGCACAACCTCAACGAGTACATCACCGACATCGGGTGGGCATAGCCGGTGCTGGACCAGATGTTCAACGGCGCACTGGCACACAGCACGTGCCGGACATGATTCGAGGATGCACGTCCGCTGCGTGCGCGACTGCAACACCGCCGCGCTCCTGGACGGGTAGCCATCGCATGCGCTCTACGGCCGCCACACCATCGGCGTTCGCCGACAACGCTGCCGGACACGACGGGTTCCTCTCTTGAGGCCGAGATTACTGCCCGCCCCGCGCGCACGCTGGACAAGACGGGTGCGACAGCGTCTACGGCGGCGTCAACCATCTCTTCGTGTATTGGTTGATGGAGGACGGGCACCATGATCCTGAACTCACCGCTACCCGCGCGTCCATGTTCACCGCCGCCTTCCAACGGCGTCAGGAGCAGTAGCGGACCGATCCCGACGAAGTGGTGACGCCGATGTCCGTTCTGATCGCCGACGACGACCCGATGGTCCGGGATGTAGTGCGTCGCTATCTCGAGCGCGACGGCCGCACGGTCGTCGAAGCCGCCGCTGGTCCCGCCGCACTGGCCGCCTTGGCGGCGCGTTGCGACGGTGGCGAGGTCCAACTTGCTGTGCTGGATGTGATGATGCCTGCCCCCGACGGCATCGACATCTGTCGTGCGGTGCGGTCCGGTCCGCGTCCGGACACTCCGATCATTCTGCTCACCGCGCTCGGCGACGAGGACGATCGGGTGCTCGGGCTGGAAGCGGGGGCCGACGACTATGTCGCCAAGCCGTTCAGCCCACGTGAACTGGTGCTGCGGGTGGCCTCGGTGCTACGGCGGTCACACACGGCGCATGAGTCCCGACGCGAGGTCCTCGGCGACGGCCCGGTCCAGGTCCGCCTGGACTCCCGATCGGTGTCGGTGGCCGGGCACGCGGTCGAGCTGACCGCCCGCGAGTTCGACCTACTGGTGTTCCTGCTGGAGAATCCCCAGCGGGTCTTCAGCCGCACCGAGTTGCTCGCCCTGGTGTGGGGTTGGGAATTCGGCGATCTGTCCACGGTCACCGTGCACATCAAGCGGCTGCGCGCCAAACTCGGCGACCGGCACCGAATCGAAACAGTATGGGGCCGTGGGTATGTCTGGGCTCGCGCCGATGCCTGAGGACGCCGGTGAGCTGATCATCTTGACCCTGGCATGCACAGTGCCGGTCGTGGTGATCGGCGCTCTCGTGCTGCGTGCCATCAGCAATCGTTCCCTGACGACGAGTATGGCTGTGCTGGTGCTGATTCCGACGCTGTCGGCGCTGGCAGGCATCGTCGGGGTCAGTGGGCTTATGTCCAACGGGCTGCGCCGGACCGCGATCGTGCTTGCCGTCGTAGCCGCGGTCACGGTACCCGCCGCGATCCTGCTCGGCCGCGAACAGGCACGAAAGACCGTGTGGGAAAAGCAGGTCCGGGAGCAGGAGCGAAGCGCGGAGCGTTCGCGCCGGGAACTGGTGGCCTGGGTCAGCCACGATCTGCGCACGCCGCTGGCCGGTATTCGGGCGATGGCCGAGGCGCTCTCGGACGGTGTGGTCAGCAGTCAGACCGACGTCGCCCGCTACGCCGATCAGATCGGGTGTCAGACCCATCGGCTCGCGGCGATGGTGGACGATCTGTTCGAGATGTCGAAGATCAGCGCGGGCGCGCTGCGGCTCGAGCTGGAGCCGGTGGACCTGCGTGAGCTGATCGACGAAGTGCTCGCCGCCAACCGGCCCAGTGCCGACCGCGCCCGCGTTGCGCTCGATGCCGAACAACCGCCGTCGCGGATCGAAGTAGCGGCCAGCGACCGCGCGCTCACCCGAGTGCTGACCAACCTCGTGTCGAACGCGATCGCCCACACCCCGCCCGGCGGTCAGGTCTGGATCTCCGCCGGGTCGCGCGAGGGCCACGCGTGGGCCAGGGTCGATGACACGGGGCCCGGAATTGCCGAAGCGGACCTCCCACGCGTCTTCGAGGTCGCCTATAGGGGCACCTCAGCGCGCTCGCCGGTCGCCGCGGCGGGTACGCCGACCGGCAGCGGTATGGGTCTGGCGATCGCGGCGGGCCTCATGGCGGCGCATCGGGGCGAGATCACGGTGGAGAATCGGGACCCGGGGTGTCGATTCGAGGTGCGGCTACCGCTGGTGGCGCACTGACCAGCCGCACCGGCTCGGGTTCGTCGGCAGGCGACGCCGCTCGCCGCCGTGCGCTCAACAGCATGCGGTCCAACAGCTGATCCCGCAGGATCAAAGTGTGGGCGAGGACTGCGCACATGTGCGCGGTGAATGCAACCAGTAGACCGGCTGCGAGAATGGTGTGTAGATTGCGCAATGCGTAATACAGGTGCGCATCGGTAGGTGTAATGGCCGGTATCCGGATGCCGCCGATCAGGCGAATCGGTGCGCCGGACGCCGAAGCGAGGGCCCAACCGGCGACTGGCTGGGCGATAAACAAGGCGTACATGGAATATTCGGAAGCCGCCGCGATTATCCGCTCGGGCCGGGCGATCGAATCCAGTTGACGGGGTGGTGTATCACGGAGGCGATTCGCGATTCTGATCAGCGCCAGCACAAGAATCGCAACGCCGACGGTCTGGTGCAGGATCAGAATACTGTGATAGTGGCCGAGCGAGCCGACCATGGCGGCACCGATAAACATCATCGCCACGATCAGTACGGCCATTATCCAGTGCAGGATCCGAGCGGTGATGCCGAACCTCGTCGGTGGTGTGGTCGGTGAATTCACGCTCGGCCCTCGGTTTCCACCGAGCCGCGGTTGTCCGGCTCGCCCGCCCGGCGACGGAAGGACTCGGCATAGACGGCCGATCGCGCCGAGAGCAACGGATCGTCGGACGGTGCGATGCCGTCGGGCAGTACCAGTGGGTCGAAATTCACCGTGCGGACGTTGTCCGATGTCTCGGTGGCGATACCGGTCAGTACCAGGGTGCCGACATCCACCGAAGGGCGCGTGCTCGGCCACGGCACGGAGGCGTCGTCGGTTCGGTCCTGTCCCCGAACGCCCTGCGTGACCATCATCGTCCAGCGGCACGGACTGTCCCGAATATCTGTCGTGAGCTGGGTGAACAGACTCGCGGAGCGGAGGCCGGGGCCAGGGGCCGCCACGGTTTCAGGGACCAATTTCCACCTGACCGGGATGGTCGTGCCACCCGGGTCGGTGAATTCAAACGCGTTCAGGCTGTGGAACGTGGTCGTGGCGAAGGTGGGAGCGGGAGCCACGGACTTCGCGACCTTCATGGCCGCTGCGGTGCGCGGATGCGTGGCGAGGTAGTCCGACACCCGCTGCTGGTTCGGTTTGCCGGTCGCCGGGTCCTTGGCGAAGGCCAGGCCGCGGTCGTGGAAGTCCTGTGGTGTCGGATCGAGGAAGACCGGCAAATTGATCATCGCCATCCGCCACTGCTCGCCTGCGGGAAGCCTGACCTGCAGACCGAGACCACGCACGATGCCCGGATCCTCGGCGATGTAGGGATCGCCACCCGACAACGAGAACCGCCCACGCACCGAGTACCTTCCCGTTCGGAAAACGGACGCGGCACACAATTTCGCACCATTCCCATTGCTTTCGAAATAGCCCTCGACGGCAACCCCCTTTGCGTGATTGCGGCGAAATCCAAAATGGGTGCCATGGATATCCTGGAGGCGATCCACGACTCGTCGCGCGGTGAGCCGTTCCGGTCCGATGAGGCTTTCGGTGAAGAGGAATCCGCCGATGGTCATTGCCCCGGTGCCCGCGACTGCCATCGCACCGAGGAGTGTTCGCCTGTCCACTGTAGACATCCGTTTCTGTGCTCGTCTTGTCATGCCTGACAACTCGCCCAGACTGTATTGGCCGAAGTCCGCGGATATCAATCGTTCCGCCGGTATCGCGGGGGCATGTCATGGATTGTTCATTCTTTCCCGGCCGCAGCTTGTGGCACTCTGGGAGGGTGAACTGTTCTGTGCCCGTCCACAACTGAAAGGCGCCACCATGGAGATCGTCAAACGCCCGGCGCCGCCGACCGGAGTCCGGCGCCTGCTGTTCCGGGCTCCGATCCATCTGTACCGACTCCGGCTAGGCTGGGTCTTCGGGGATCGGCTGCTCCTGTTGAACCATGTGGGACGTGTCTCGGGGAAGCGGCGCCAGGTCGTCCTCGAGATCGTCGAGCACGACCGGACTGACGGCAGTTATGTGGTGTGCTCTGGCTTCGGCCCCGAAGCCGCCTGGTACCAGAACATCCTCGCCGCGCCCGAGACCAGCATCCGTGTCGGTGTGCGCACGATCCCGGTCACCGCCGGTCCGCTCGGCACGGACGAAGGCGGCGACTTCATGGCCCGCTACGCCCCCCGCCATCCCGGTGCGGCCCGAAAGCTCGTGCGCTTCATGGGCTTTTCCACCGACGGCTCCCAGGAGGACTACCGCGAGGTCGGGCGGCACCTGCCCTTCGTCCGCCTGTCTCCGCGCTGAATCAGTCACCACCGCCGAGACTCTGCCTCGGCGAGCGCCGCAAGGCAGCGAAAAATGAGCTGGACGCGGCATATCCAATGGCGTGCGCTATGTGGGAGACGGACGGCTGCCGGCGAGGCGTGGCAGTGCGGCCTGGAGTCGTGCGTGAGCGTGTGGTGTGGCAGCCGCCGGTCCTGTGACCACACCGAAGGCGAAGGCCCCATCTGCGTGCCGATCGGACCAGATGGCTGCGGGGGCCGGATGGGAACTGGGAGTCGCCAGGGACAAATCGTCACCCGATAAGTAGGGAACACGATAGGATCGACACCGGCGAACCAGCATCGCTAGATCGTGTAGGAATGCGCGATGACCAGGCGTTTTCCGGTTGCCCATGTTTTGTGTGTCCTGCCGAGGAATCGAACCTGCGACGTCCCTCTGAAGCCGCTGGCGCGATCGTCATCGATCTGACCGCGGCGAAGTAGGCGTCTCAGCTCGGCGTTCGCATCCGGGGAATGAAAGAGCTGAGCGACATTGGGTTCCGCTCGGCGTCTACGTGTCACTGGCGCCTTACCATCTCGATGATCACTCGATCTTCGAGGACAGCGGCCCGCCGCGTAACCGTTCAAAGGCCGACGTAGACGGTCACTTCCTGACGCTCGAGCAGTGCCTTCCAGACTGTTCTCCGACGGGTTGGCGGACCCACCCGACGAAGATCACGCCGAACGGGCCACACAACATCATTGTGACCAGCACATACAGGCCCACCATACGGAAATGAGGTTCCCCCGCTAATCCGGAGAGCGGATTATCTGGTTCCAGCGGGAACCCGGTGATGATAGCCGGCTTCGTACTCGTCGGGCGATCGCCAGC
>NZ_JBSGDP010000099.1:0-11839 GCF_053602435.1 Nocardia sp. NPDC004415 | reverse complement strand
GCCGCCGCCGACGGCGCGGCACGCGCCTTGAACGAGACCCCGACCCAACTCGGTGTGCTCCGGGCGGCGGGCGTGGTCGACGCGGGTGCCCGCGGCCTGCTGGTCCTGCTGGACTGCCTGGTCGCGACTGTCTGCGGCCACGCCCCGACCCGAGACACCTATGCCCGGAAACGGGCAGACACCGGCCCGGACCGGCTCGCCCCAGAGCTGAGTGTCCAGCCCGCCCCGACAACCGCAGCCGACCGCATCGCCGTACGGCCTGGTAGTGCCGTGCAGCCCGGCGATACGGAAGATCGCGGTGACGTGGGATGGGCAGGCGAGGACGACTGTGACCATCCGCTCCCGGAGCGTGCGCCCGACCCGCATTTCGAGGTCATGTACCTGATCTCGGGGAGCGACGAGGACGCGGCGCGAGGGCTGCGGGATCGGCTGGCTGTGCTGGGCGACTCGGTGGTGGTGGTCGGGGACGGGGACGGGACCTGGTCGGCGCATGTGCACTGCCGGGACGCGGGGGCGGCGATCGAGGCGGGGCTCGCGATCGGACAGCTCAGCGGCGTACGGATCGAGAGTTTCGCGGTGACCGCGCCGCACGGCGGATATCACGAGGAGATTCTGGCCGTGCCGGGTACCGGCCGCCCGGTCGTCGCCGCAGGCGGCCCCACGCCGGACATCGTGGGTTCGGGCGGGCACAAGAGGGACTCCGAAGTTTCGGGTGGGCAGAGAGTCGACGTCAGGGTCTCTGGCACGTGCACAGGGGACCCCGGCGCCACGGATCGGCCCACTGGGGTCGACGCCACAGCCTCGCCGGACGCCGCAAGTCACGGGGCAGCGGGCATCGGCGCGGACTCGCCCGATCGGACGCACCCGGCGCCCGGGCCGCAGGCCGAGACCGGCGAGGCCGATCGCGGGATCCTCGCCGTGGTCTCCGGGGACGACGCGGCCCGGCTGTTCGCCGACGCCGGTGCGGTGGTCCTGCGGGGCGACCGCCAGTTCGACACCAGCGCTCTGCTGCGTGCCATCCGCTCCATGTCGCATCGCGAAGTCCTGGTCCTGCCGAACGGCGCGCTGCCCGCGCAGGAGTTGGTCGCCGTCGGTGTCGCCGCGCGTGACGCCTCGCGCGACGTGCTGCTGCTGCCGAGCGCCTCCATGGTGCAGGGCCTGGCCGCGCTGGCGGTGCACGATCGGGGACGGATCGCGGTCGACGACGCCTTCGCCATGTCCGAGGCCGCCGCGACGACGCGGTGGGGTGCGCTGCGGGCCGCGCGGGTGCGGGCGCTGACCATGGTCGGTACCTGTTCCCCGGGTGACGGGCTCGGCCTGGTCGGCCAGGATGTGGTGGTGATCGACCCGGACGTGGTCGGCGCCGGACGGATTCTGCTGGACCGGATGCTCGGTCTCGGCGGTGAATTGGTGACTCTGCTGATGGGTGCCGACGCGGGCCCCGAGCTGGGACAGGTACTCACCGACCATGTGACGGCCGGGTTCCCCGGTGTCGAGGTGGTGGTGTATTCCGGTGGGCAGCAAGCGGATCTGGTGCAGATTGGGGTCGAGTAGACGATGGCGACACTGAGTGACCGGCTCGATCACGTGCTGGGCGTGAAAGCGGCCGAACGGCTGACCGAGGCCTTCGACATGACCACCGTCGAAGACCTGCTGCGCCACTATCCGGTGCGCTACGCCACCCAGGGCCAGCCGCTCACCGAGGAGGAGCCGGAGGAATCCGCCCACATCACCGTGATCGGCCGCATCACCAAAACCGAACTGCGCCCGATGAAGAACCGGCGCGGCTCGCTGCTGAAGGTGCAGCTCGACACCGGCGCGTCCCGGCCGATCGAAGCCACCTTCTTCAACGGTGACAAGGTGCGCTATCTGGTGAAAGAGGGTGTGCGGGCGATGATGTCGGGCACCGTGCACTGGTGGCGGCCCGACCGCTGGAACCTCTCGCACCCGGACTATCTGATCCTGCCCGACAAGGCCGAGGCGGGGGTGGAGGAGCTCACCTCGGTGCGTGGCAGCGGTG
This sequence comes from Nocardia sp. NPDC004415, assembly GCF_053602435.1. Classification (NCBI taxonomy): domain Bacteria; kingdom Bacillati; phylum Actinomycetota; class Actinomycetes; order Mycobacteriales; family Nocardiaceae; genus Nocardia; species Nocardia sp. NPDC004415. The sequence continues at coordinate 9,819 of NZ_JBSGDP010000099.1, read as the reverse complement.
CGCTGCGCGGGCTGGCGCAGAGCGCCAAAGGTGCCGGGGGAGTGGACGCCTCGTTCTTCGAACGCGAATTCGTGCCGGTGTATCCGGCGACGGCCAAGGTGCAGAGCTGGGATCTGCTGGCCTGTATCCGCCAGGTGCTCGACCAGCTCGACCCGATCGAGGACCCGCTGCCCGCCGACCTGCGCGAGGAACGTGACCTGCTCGAGGTCACCGACGCGCTGCGCCTGATCCACCTGCCCGAACACAAGCTCGATATCGAAAGGGCCAGGGAGCGGCTGCGTTTCGACGAGGCGCTGGCCCTGCAACTGGTGCTCGCCGAACGCCGTCACGAGGTCGAGGGCCGCACCGCGCCCGCCTGCCCGCCGCGAAACGACGGCATCGCCGCCGCCTTCGACGAGCGCCTGCCGTTCGAGCTCACCGAGGGCCAGCAGCAGGTGATCGACGAGATCGGCGCCGATCTGTCGCGCACCCGCCCGATGCACCGCCTGCTCCAGGGTGAGGTGGGCTCGGGCAAGACCATCGTGGCGCTGCACGCGATGCTCCAGGTGGTCGACTCCGGCCGTCAGTGCGCGCTGCTCGCACCGACGGAAGTGCTTGCCGCCCAGCACTATCGGTCGCTGCGCGCGATGCTCGGCGACCTGGGTACGGCGGGCGAACTCGGCGCGGGTGAGCACGCCACCAAAGTGGTGCTGCTGACCGGGTCCATGTCGACCTCGGCCCGCAAGGCCGCGCTGCTGGACGCGGTGACCGGCGAGGCGGGCCTGGTGATCGGCACGCACGCCCTCATCCAGGACGCGGTCGAGTTCTTCGACCTGGGCCTGGTGGTGGTCGACGAACAGCACCGCTTCGGCGTCGAGCAGCGAGATGCCTTGCGCGCCAAGGCCAAGAACGGCATCAGCCCGCATCTGCTGGTGATGACGGCCACCCCCATTCCGCGCACCATCGCCATGACCACCCTGGGCGACCTGGAGACCTCCACGCTCACCCAGCTGCCCAGGGGCCGTTCGCCGATCACCTCGAGAGTCGTCGCGCGCAAATTGCATCCGGGCTGGGTGGAGCGCGCGTGGGAACGGATCCTGGAAGAGGTCGGGCAGGGCCGCCAGGCGTATGTGGTGTGCTCACGCATCGGTGAGGACCCCGACGCGCCGCCCGCCAAGGGTAAGAAGGCCGCCAAGCAGGAGGAGAAGGAGGGCCCGACCACCCAGGCCGCCGTGGACATGTACGAAACGCTGAGCGCGGGGCCGCTGGCCGGGGTCAGGGTCGGGCTGCTGCACGGGCGGCTGCCGTCCGACGAGAAAGATCACGTGATGCGCCAGTTCAACGACGGCGCCATCGACGTGCTGGTGTGCACCACGGTGGTCGAGGTGGGTGTCGACGTACCCAATGCCACGGTCATGGTGATCGTCGACGCCGACCGCTTCGGCGTGAGCCAGCTGCACCAGTTGCGCGGCCGCATCGGGCGCGGCAAGCATCCCGGCCTGTGCCTGCTGATCACCGACGCCGCGCCCGGCGGCACCGCCATGGCGCGGCTGGAAGCGGTCGCCGCCACCACCGACGGGTTCGAACTGTCGGTGCTGGACCTGCGTCAGCGTCGTGAGGGCGACGTGCTCGGCTCCGCGCAGTCCGGCACGGCCCGGTCGCTGCGACTGCTGTCGCTGCTCGACGACCTCGAGGTGATCACCGCCGCCCAGGACCTGGCCCGGCAGGTGGTCGCCGAGGACCCCGGCCTGGTCAAGCATCCGGGCCTGGCCGGGATGATGCACGCCGCCGTGGACGGCGAGCGCATCGAATACCTGGCCAAGTCCTGAGTCAGCGCGGCAGCCGGGGGTAGGGCAGATCGGTGCTGGTGTGCTCGGCCACCGCGAGCGCGCGGCCGATCTGCGGGAACGCCCGCTGCGGGCAGGACGGACGCTCGCACACCTTGCAGCCCGCGCCGATCGGCACGGCCACCTGCGGGTCGTCGAGCTGGATGCCCTGCGAGTACACCAGCCGGTCGGCGTACTCGATATCGCAGCCCAGCGCGATGACGAAGTTCTTCGACGCACCGCCGAAACCCTGCGGCGCGGGCGGGGTGGTGCGCGCGATCCACAGGTAGCGGCGCCCGTCGGGCATCTCCGCGATCTGGGTGAGGATGCGTCCCGGATGAGCGAACGCCTCGTGGGTGACCCACAGCGGGCAGCTGCCACCGACCCGGGAGAAGTGGAAGGCGGTGGCGGACTGGCGTTTCGAGATATTGCCCGCCCGGTCGGTGCGTACCAGGAAGAACGGCACCCCGCGCTGCCCCTGCCGTTGCAGGGTGCTCAAGCGATGGCAGACCGTCTCGAAACCCACCTCGAAACGCAGGGCGAGCAGGTCGACGTCGTAGCGCAGTTCCTCGGCCGACCGCAGGAACCGGCCGTAGGGCAGGATCAGCGCCCCGGCGAAGTAGTTGGCCAGCCCGACCCGGGCCAGCGTCCGCGATTCGCCGGTGAGCGCACGGGATTCGGCGAGCACATTGTCGATCTCGCGGCCGTAGAGCAGCAGGCCGAGGGTCGAGGCGATCTGGAAGGCGCGCTGGCCCGGGCGCAGCCTGCGAGCCAGGGTGAGCGTGCGGGTGTCGGGGTCGTAGTGGCGTTTCGGGATGGTCGGGTCGGCGCCGTCGCCGCGCACCAGCACCGTCACCCCGGCGCGTTCCTCGGCGATGCGGGCCAGCTGGCGGTCCAGCGAGCCGATGCTGAGCCCGGATTCCTCGAACAGTTGCTCGGCGGCGTGATCGAGGGTGGAGATGTGATTGCGGTGGTCGTAGAAGAAGTCGCGCACGTCCTCGTAGGGCATCGGGGTGCCGGGGGCGCCGCTGGGGTTCTCCACCCGCGAGGACAGCAGGTCGAGCTGGTCGGTGGCCGCGCGCAGCCGCCGGTGCATGGCGATGACGATGCGCGCCACCTCCGGCAGCCGCGTCGCCAGTTCCTCGACCTCGGTGATCGGCGCGGTGTCGCCACCGCCTGCTGCCTCGACCAGGACCTCGTGCAGATCCGAGACCAGGCGCGCGTCGGAGTCGGCGGCGAAGAACTGGACATCCAGGTCGAAGGTCGAGTTCAGTTTCAGCAGAACGGGAATGGTGAGCGGGCGCTGGTCGCGCTCGAGCTGGTTGAGATAGCTGGGTGACAGATCCAGCGATTTCGCCAGCGCCGCCTGGGTCATCCGCCGTTCTTCGCGCAGCCGTCGTAGCCTGGCCCCCGCGTACATCTTCCGCACGCCGAAGATCCTAACGCTCAGGGTTCGCAACGTTTGCTGAAAGTGGCGATTACCTCGGGAGATGTCCAGTCCAGCAAGGGATTTTATCTGTTACTACTTGTGCGTAACGTGCGAAGAGCCGCAGGGCGGTTCGATCTCCCCCTCATGAAGACCGAAACGCCCCGCGGCCGCGCACGCGATCCCGGACGGAAAACGCCCGCCCGGGACCGCGATTCACCAGGTGTTTCCCGGCTACCGCAGCTGTTTCCCGGCTACCGCAGCGCCGCGGCGGCGGTCACCAGATTCCGCAGCGACGCCTCGACCTCCACCGGGCCGCGGGTCTTGAGGCCGCAGTCCGGGTTGACCCAGAGACGCTCGGCGGGAACGGCTTTCAGCGCCGCCGCCAGCGAGGTGGTGATCTCCTCGACCGAGGGCACGCGCGGGGAGTGGATGTCGTAGACGCCCGGGCCGACGCCGAGCGCGAAGCCCGCCGCGTTCAGGTCGTCGAGGACCTCCATGTGTGAGCGCGCCGCCTCGATGGAAGTGACATCGGCGTCCAGGCCCGCGATGGCCGAGATGACCTCACCGAACTCCGAGTAGCACAGGTGGGTGTGCACCTGGGTGGTGTCGGCGACACCGGCGGTGGACAGGCGGAACGAGTCCACCGACCACTGCAGGTAGGCGGGCTGGTCGGCCGCACGCAGCGGCAGCAGCTCGCGCAGGGCGGGCTCGTCGACCTGGATCACCCGGGTGCCCTGGGCCTCCAGGTCCACCGTCTCGTCGCGGATCGCGAGGGCCACCTGGCGGGCCGACTCGCCCAGCGGCTGGTCGTCGCGCACGAACGACCAGGCCAGGATGGTGACCGGACCGGTGAGCATGCCCTTGACCGGCTTGGTGGTCAGCGACTGGGCGTAGCCGATCCACGACAGCGTCATCGGCTCGGGACGCGAGACGTCACCGAACAGGATCGGCGGACGCACGCAGCGGGTGCCGTAGGACTGCACCCAGCCGTTGTCGGTGGCGGCGAAGCCGTCGAGCAGCTCGGCGAAGTACTGCACCATGTCGTTGCGCTCGGGCTCGCCGTGCACCAGCACGTCCAGGCCCAGCTTCTCCTGCAGGGTGATCACCTCGGCGATCTCGGCCTGCATCCGGCGGACGTACTCGGCCTCGTCGATCTCGCCCTTGCGCAGCGCGGCGCGAGCCAGACGGATGGCCGAGGTCTGCGGGTAGGAGCCGATGGTGGTGGTCGGCAGCACCGGCAGGTCGAGGTGCTCGCGCTGCAGGGCGCGGCGCTCGTCGGCGGGCAGGCGGTTCAGGTCGCTCTCGTCGAGCGCGGCCAGGCGCGCCCTGACCTGCTCGACGTGCAGGCGCGGATCGGTGCGCCGCGACTCGGCGGCGTCGCGCGCGGCGGCCAGTTCGGCGGCCACGGCGTCGGTGCCGGTGGTCAGCGCGGTGGCCAGCACCCGCACCTCGGCGACCTTCTCGGCGCCGAAGGCCAGCCACGAGCGCAGCCGCTCGTCGAGCCCGGTCTCGGGGGTCAGCGAGTACGGCACGTGCAGCAGCGAGGACGAGCTGGACACGGCCACCGACCCGGCGCTGCCCAGCAGCGTGCCCAGGGTGCTCAGCGCGGCGTCGAGATCGGTGCGCCAGATGTTGCGGCCGTCGACCACGCCCGCCACCACCAGCTTGTTCGCCAGCGCGGGCAGCGCGGCGAGATCGGCGACCCGGGTGCCCGCGGTGAAGTCGACCGCCACACCCTCGACAGCGGTGTCGGCCAGCGCGCCCAGGGCGGCGTCGGGGTGCCCGAAGTAGGTGGCGACCAGGATCGCCGGGCGCCGGTCCACCGCCGAGAGCTGGGTGTAGGTGTCGCGCACGAGGGCGACCTCGGCGTCGGTGAGGTCGGTGACCAGCACCGGCTCGTCGATCTGCACCCACTGCGCGCCCGCGTCGGCGAGCTGGGTGAGCAGGTCGGTGTAGAGGGCGATGAGCTCCGGCAGCCGGTCCAGGGCCGCGCCGTCGGCGGACTTGGCCAGCTTCAGGAAGGTGATCGGGCCGACCACCACCGGGCGGGGCGCCACGCCGAGCTCGATCGCCTCGGCCAGCTCGGCGAGGAGCTTGTCGGGGTTGAGCGAGAAGACGGTGGCGGCGTCGATCTCCGGGACCAGGTAGTGGTAGTTGGTGTCGAACCACTTGGTCATCTCGAGCGGGGCCACGGTGTCGATGCCGCGCGCGGCCGCGAAGTAGCGGTCCAGCGGGTCGGCGATCCCGGCCACGCGCGGCGGCAGCGCGCCGAGCAGCACGGCGGTGTCGAGCACCTGGTCGTAGTAGGAGAAGGTGCCCACCGGCACCGAGTCCAGGCCCGCGGCCTGCAGCTCGAGCAGCTGGGCGCGGCGCAGCTCGCGGCCGACGGTGTGCAGGTGGCCCGCGTCGGCGCGGCCGGCCCAGTAGGCCTCGGTCGCGCGCTTGAGTTCCCGGTTCGGGCCCACCCGGGGCAGACCGAGAACCGTTGCGGTGAAAGGAGTGTGCGAAACAGTCACGGAAGTTTCTCCAGTGCGGTACGGACGGCCCTCACCATGCGGGCAGACGCCAACCGCCGGACCTTCCGTCGCGCACGCGGCAGGTCTGTGGGTGGTCCGCGCGCCCGATCCACGAGGCGGTGGCCGCCGGATACGGCGTATCCGGCACAGTCGGCAGGTCTTCGGACTCGCGGGCACCGGTCGTGTGTGTCGACCGACCTACTGGCCGTCGCTTCCCAAGCCTTGGACTCAGTGCGTGATGACGGCGGTCGTTCCTGCATACCGCTGCGGGACAGTCCCGGATTCCCACCGGGTTCCCTCTTCACCCGGCGCCGGGGAACCGGCGGCGGGCTTCGACACCGGCGCGGGAGGTCGGGGCTCCGACTCTTCCACCGCGCAGGCGAACCAGCTGCACCCACCAGCATAGGGGGTCGCGGGCCCGACGCTCACCCGGACGTCTCGAACAGGGGCGTGACCTGCGCGTTGCCGCCGCATCGCCGACCGCACGGGCGGGTGACTCCCGCGGTGAGATGTGACGGTCCGATTACCGCGACTTCGCAGGTCGGGGAGTGTTCGGTGTGAAGACTGTGGCGAAGTCACCTTGCGTGCCGAACCCCGCTCGCGGGCCGGGTACCGTAGGCCAATGTTCTCGAAAGTCTTGGTCGCCAATCGCGGCGAGATCGCCATCCGCGCCTTCCGCGCCGCCTACGAACTAGGCATCGGAACGGTCGCGGTGTTCCCGTATGAGGATCGCAACTCCGTGCACCGTCTCAAGGCGGCCGAGTCGTATCAGATCGGTGAGGAAGGTCACCCCGTGCGGGCCTACCTCTCGATCGAGGCGATCGTCGAGGCGGCCAAGTCGGCCGGCGCCGACGCGATCTACCCGGGATACGGCTTCCTGTCGGAGAATCCCGATCTGGCCGCGGCCTGCGCGCGCGAGGGCATCACCTTCATCGGGCCCTCGGCCGAAGTGCTCGAGATGGCGGGCAACAAGGCCACCGCGATCGAGGCCGCCCGGGCCGCGGGCCTGCCGGTGCTGAAGTCCAGCGAACCCTCGGCCGACATCGAGCAACTGCTGGCCGCCTCGGCGGAGCTCGAGTACCCGATCTTCGTCAAGGCCGTCGCCGGCGGTGGTGGCCGTGGCATGCGCCGGGTCGCCGCGCCCGAGCAGCTGCGCGAGTCGATCGAGGCCGCCTCCCGCGAGGCCGAATCGGCCTTCGGCGACCCGACCGTGTTCCTCGAGCAGGCCGTGGTGAACCCCCGCCACATCGAGGTGCAGATCCTGGCCGACCAGCACGGCAATGTGATGCACCTGTTCGAGCGCGACTGTTCGGTGCAGCGCCGCCACCAGAAGGTGATCGAGCTCGCGCCCGCGCCCAACCTGGACCCCGCACTGCGCGAACGCATCTGCGCCGACGCCGTGGCCTTCGCCCGGCAGATCGGCTACAGCTGCGCAGGCACGGTGGAGTTCCTGCTCGACGAGCGCGGCAACCACGTGTTCATCGAGATGAACCCGCGTATCCAGGTCGAGCACACGGTGACCGAGGAGATCACCGATGTCGACCTGGTGCAGGCCCAGATGCGCATCGCGGCGGGGGAGACCCTGGCCGATCTCGGCCTGAGCCAGGAGACGGTCTCGATTCGCGGCGCGGCCCTGCAGTGCCGGATCACCACCGAGGACTCGGCCAACGGTTTCCGCCCGGACACCGGTCGCATCACCGCCTACCGCACCCCCGGCGGCGCCGGTATCCGCCTCGACGGCGGCGCCAACCTGGGCGCGGAGATCGGCGCCTACTTCGACTCCATGCTGGTCAAGCTCACCTGCCGTGGCCGCGATCTGCCCGCCGCGGCCGCGCGCGCTCGCCGCGCCCTGGCCGAATTCCGCATCCGTGGCGTGACGACCAATATCCCGTTCCTGCTGGCCGTGCTCGACGATCCCGATTTCCAGGCGGGCCGGGTCACCACCTCGTTCATCGACGAGCGCCCGCAGTTGCTCACCTCGCGCGGGTCGGCCGACCGTGGCACCAAGATCCTGAGCTACCTCGCGGACGTGACCGTCAACAAGCCGCACGGTGAGCGGCCCACCACGGTGTACCCGTACGACAAGCTGCCCGCCATCGATATGACGCTGCCGCCGCCGGACGGGTCACGTCAGCGGCTGTTCACCCTCGGTCCCGACGGTTTCGCCCGGGCGCTGCGTGAGCAGAAGGCGCTCGGCGTCACCGACACCACCTTCCGTGACGCCCACCAGTCGCTGCTGGCCACGCGGGTGCGCACCAACGGTCTGCTCGGCGTGGCCGGGCACGTCGCGCGGCTGACCCCGGAACTGCTCTCGATCGAGGCATGGGGTGGCGCGACTTACGATGTGGCGCTGCGGTTCCTGCACGAGGACCCGTGGGAGCGTTTGGCCGCACTGCGCGAGGCCGTGCCGAACATCTGCTTGCAGATGCTGCTGCGTGGGCGTAACACCGTGGGTTACACGCCGTACCCGGAGCAGGTGACCCGGGCGTTCGTCTCCGAGGCGGCGACCACCGGTATCGATATCTTCCGGATCTTCGACGCGCTCAACAATGTCGACCAGATGCGCCCGGCCATCGACGCGGTGCGCGAAACCGGTACGGCCATCGCGGAAGTCGCGTTGAGTTACACCGGTGATCTGCTCGATCCCGACGAGCAGCTCTACACCCTCGACTACTACCTGAAGCTCGCCGAGCAGATCGTGGACGCTGGTGCGCACGTCTTGGCGATCAAGGACATGGCCGGGCTCCTTCGCGCACCGTCGGCCGCGAAACTGGTGACGGCGCTGCGCAGCAATTTCGATCTGCCGGTGCATGTGCACACCCATGACACTCCCGGCGGTCAGCTCGCTACCTACCTGGCCGCGTGGCAGGCCGGTGCCGATGCCGTGGACGGTGCGTCGGCGGCCATGGCCGGGACCACCTCGCAGCCTGCCCTGTCGGCGATCGTCGCGGCCGCCGCGCACACCGAGCGCGACACCGGCCTGAATCTGCAGAATGTCTGCGATCTGGAGCCGTATTGGGAGGCGCTGCGGAAGGTGTACGCGCCGTTCGAGTCCGGGCTTCCGGCGCCGACCGGGCGTGTGTACACGCATGAGATTCCGGGTGGTCAGCTGTCGAATCTGCGTCAGCAGGCGATCGCTTTGGGTCTGGGTGACCGGTTCGAGGAAGTCGAGGCCAAGTACGCGGCGGCGGACCGGTTGTTGGGTCGTCTGATCAAGGTGACGCCCTCGTCGAAGGTGGTCGGTGACCTGGCTTTGGCGCTGGTGGGTTCCGGTGTGGAGATCGAGGACTTCGCCGCTGATCCGGGTCGTTATGACATTCCGGATTCGGTGATCGGTTTCCTGCGTGGTGAGCTCGGTACCCCGGCCGGTGGCTGGCCGGAACCGTTCCGTAGCAAGGCGCTGGCCGGGCGTAACGAGCCCAAGCCCGAGGTGCCGCTGAGCCCGGCGGATCAGAAGGGACTGGATGGTTCCTCGCTGGAGCGTCGCGACACGCTCAACCGGTTGCTGTTCCCCGGCCCGGCCGCGGAGTTCCGGAGCCACCGGGAGAAGTACGGCGACACCACGGGTCTGTCGGAGAACCAGTTCTTCTACGGATTGCGCCGCGGTGAAGAGCATCGGGTGCAGCTCGAGAAGGGTGTCACGCTGCTCATCGGCTTGGAGGCGATCTCGGAGCCGGATGAGAAGGGTATGCGCACGGTCATGTGCATCATGAACGGGCAGTTGCGCCCGGTCGCGGTGCGTGATCGTTCGATTGCCTCGGAAGTTCCGGCGGCGGAGAAGGCCGACAAGAACAACCCCGGCCATATCGCGGCGCCGTTCGCCGGTGTCGTCACCCTGGCCGTGGGCGAGGGCGACGAGATCCACGCGGGCGACACCATCGGCACCATCGAGGCGATGAAGATGGAAGCGGCCATCACCGCGCCGCGCGCGGGCGTGGTCGGCCGGATCGCGACCGCGAAGGTCCAGCAGGTCGAGGGCGGCGACCTGCTGGTGGAACTGGCTGCGCGCGAGTCGGAATGACCCGCATCGTCGCGGGAACGGCCGGCGGGCGGCGCCTGAAGGTGCCGC
>NZ_JBSGDP010000098.1:0-13846 GCF_053602435.1 Nocardia sp. NPDC004415 | reverse complement strand
GGCGTGCCGGGCACGCCACCCCGAGGCTCAGGCCAGCAGCTCGAACCAGGAGCCGAGCACGGGATCGCCCGCGAGCGTGGGGAAGTCGATGTCGGCATGGCCGGCCGACCGCCATTTCTCCACCAGCGACATGATGCGCACCGAATCGAGCCCGGCGTCGAGCAGATCGGTCTGCGCGGTCAGCTCGGACGGGTCGACACCCAGCACACCGGCCACGTCGGCGATCACCTGTTCCTCGGTCATGGTCATTCCTCTCGATCGAAATCGGCGACGCCGCGCTTCCAGTAGCCGGCGATCAGCGAGTCCTTGGGGCCGATGCCCAGGTCGTTGCGGATGACCTTGCGCACCCCGCGCAGGCAGCCCGCCTCGCCGGCCACCCACGCGTAGATCCGGCGTCCCTCGGGCACTTCCAGCGCGCGCACACCCTGTTCGAGCACGTCGCTGGTGCCCGGGGCGAGCTCGCCGCGGTGCAGCCAGCGGACCTCGACTCCGGCGGGTCCGTCCAGCGGGATCTCCTCCTCGGGTCCGGCCACCTCGATCAGCGCCCAGCCGGTGGTCTCGCGCGGCATGCGCTCGAGCAGGCGGGCGATGGCGGGCACGGCGGTGATGTCACCGGCGAGCAGGTAGTCGTCGTAGGTCTCCGGGATGACCACGCCGCCGGGCGGACCGGCGATGTGCACCTTGGTGCCCGGGGTGACCGTGGCGGCCCAGTCCGAGGCCAGGCCACCGGGGTGGATGACGAAATCGATGTCGAGTTCGCCGTCCTCGGCGCTGTGGCGGCGCACGGTGTACTCGCGTGAGATCGGGCGCGGGTTGCCCCAGTCGAGCATGGTGCCCTCGAGCTTGGGCAGGCGCAGCACGCCGTCCTCGCCCGGGAAGATCAGGCGCACGTGCTCGTCGGGGACGTAGCTGTGGAACTTGGCGAGGTCGGGGCCGCCGAAGGTGATCCGCCGCAGCGCGGCGCCGACGGGGGCGACCCGCAGCACCTCCACTTCCTGCAGACCGATCGGGTACGGCACCTTGGCGTAGTGCTCGCCGGCCAGCACCTCGGCGATGTTGTCGGCGTAGGCGGTGCGATCTTTCACGGTTGTTCCTTTCTGTGCAGCGGCCCGGCGACCAGCGCCATCAGACCGGTGAGGATCAGGACGGCCACGCCGTAGTACACGAGTGCCTGTCCGGGAGCGAACATCTGGCCGACGACACCGGCCACCATCGAGCCGACCGCGGTACCGGCCACCGACTGCACCATCAGCAGCCCCGACATGCGCCCGCGCATGTGATCGGGCGTGTTCTGTTGCAGCATCGCGTAGCGCAGCACCATGTTCACGGCCCTGGCCAGACCGAACCCGGCCAGCCCGAGGAACACCAGCGCCGCGTGCGACCACAGGCCCGCCGCGATCACGCCGATCGGCATCAGCGCCAGGGTGAGCAGCAGCGCGCGGCCGGTGTGGACGCGGCCCATCCAGCCGCTGGTGAGGGTGCCGAGCACCGCACCGGCGCCCGGCGCGGCGTAGAGCAGGCCCAGCGTGCCCGCGCCCGCACCGAGTTCGACATCGGCGAAGGCGGGCAGCAGCACCAGCGGACCGCTGACGAGCATGCCGATCAGGCCGGTGAGCAGGATAAGCCGGATGGATTCGTGGCGCACCGCGAAACCGATCCCGGCCACCAGCTCGCGCAGCGGGTTCTGCAGCTCACGTTCCGGCGGCGGTGACGGCCCGATCGCGGTGATCAGCCCGACGGTCGCCGTGGTGGCCAGCGCGCAGAGGAAATAGGCCGTGGCCACACCGGTTTTCGCGACGAGCAGACCGGCCACGGCCGGGGTGATCATGGTGCCGAGATCGGTGGTCAGCGAGACCAGCGCACCGGCGGCGGCCACCTTCTCCCGGCCCACCAGCACCGGCACCATGGCCATCAGCGCCGAACCGCTCACCCCGCCCGCCAGGCCGTCGATGACGGCGGCGAGGTAGATGGCGGACAGGAACGGGTCCGGCAGGACGGCGTTCACGCCGAGGATCACGAAACCCAGGCCCGCGGCACTGCGCGACCACTGGATCACCGTGCGGCGGTCGTAGCGGTCGGCGATCACGCCACCGGCCAGACTGCCGAAGAACAGCGCCGCCGCGGTGGTGGTGGCCACGCCGGCGACCTGCACGCTGGATTCGGTCAGCTGGTAGACCTGCAACGGCAGGGCCACCATGAGCAGACCGATACCCAGCACCGACACCAGCCGCGCCGCGAACGCGCACCGGAACGGGCGCGAGGCCCGCAGCGGGCTGAGGTCGAGGAGCAATCCGCCGGGAGCGGTCACTGGAAGCGCTCCACGAGCAGGTCGAGGGTGGTCATCACGGTGCGGTAGTCCGGACGCGAGCTGGTGGCGGGCAGTTCGAAGACCTTGTTCGCCTTGAACGCGGGCAGTGAGGCGTACATCGGGTCGGCGCGCAGCTCCTCGAGCGAGCGGCCACCGCTGAGCGGGATGGTGAACAGCACCGGTGCGTCGACGACGGTGTTGAGCAGCTCCGGGCTGAAGCTGATGAAGTCGGCGCTCTGCTCCTTGGCCGGGTTGCCCGCCTTGGCCTCGATCTGGGTGTCGAGGGTGAAACCGATCTCGGCCAGCAGCGCGGGCAGCGCGGCGGTGGGCACGAACAGGGTCGGCTTCTGGCTCTTGATCGACTGCATCACCACGGTCGCGCCGGCGGGGGGCTTGATCTTGTTCTTGGCCTCGGTCAGCTTGGCCTGGTAGTTCGCGATCAGGGTGTCGACATTGGCGGGCTTGTTCACCGTGTCGGCGATGAAACGCAGCTGGTCCTGCCAGTTGGTGGTCTCGGTCGGCATCAGCACGGTCGGGGCGATGGCGCTGAGCTGGTCGTAGGCGTTGACCGACTGCTGGCCCGGGTAGCCCTGGCCGCCACCGATGATCAGGTCGGGGCGCTGGGCGGCGATGAACTCCAGATTGATGTTCTCGCCGGACGGCACGGCCTGGGTGCCCTGCTTCTTCGCGTCCTCGGCCCAGCCGACGGGGAACTCGCCGGGCTTGTTCGGGACACCGAGCAGGCGCGGGTCGGCCGCGACGACGGTGGCGCCGAGGTCGTAGAGGTAGCCGGCCAGGTTGCCGTTGAGCACGACGACGCGCTGCGGGTCGGCGGGCACCTTGATCGGGCCCTTGGCCGAGGACACCTCACGCGGGCCGGTGGCCGCGGCGTCGTCGGCGGAGGTGCCGCAGGCGGTGAGCGCCGCGACCAGCGCGAGAACCAGCAGGGCGAGGGCGGCGCGCAGCCTGCCCGGAGAACGGTGGGTGAACATGGAAGGGGAAATCCTCATTTCTTGCGATGGCGGCAGTGGGCCGGTGTCAGTGCACCTGAGCGGCGTTTTCCGCCAGTGGAATCACCAGTGGGGTACCGGTTTCCGGGTCGTCGACGATGCGGCACCGCAGCGAGAACACCTCCCGCACCAGCTCCGCGGTGACGATCTCGGAGGGCAGCCCGGAGGCCACCACCCGGCCGTCGCGCATGGCGATCAGGTGGTCGGCGTAGCGGAAGGCGTGGTTGAGGTCGTGCAGCACCGCCACGACCGTGCGACCCGAATCGCGTTGCAGCGAGCGGCACAGATCCAGCAGCTGGATCTGGTAGGCGATGTCGAGATAGGTCGTCGGCTCGTCGAGCAGGATGATCGGCGTCTGCTGGGCCAGCACCATCGAGATCCACACCCGCTGACGCTGACCGCCGGAGAGCTCCTCGACCGGGCGGGCCGACAGCTCGGCGACACCGGTGGCCGCCATCGCCTCGGCGACGGCCTCCTCGTCGGTGCGCGACCACTGCCGCAGCAGCGTCTGGTGCGGATAGCGCCCGCGCGCGACGAGATCGGCGACGCGGATGCCGTCGGGCGCGGTCGAGGTCTGCGGCAGCAGGCCCACCTGGCGGGCCAGTTCCTTGGCCGGATAGTCGGTGACCGGCTTGCCGTCGAGCAGCACCTGGCCCGAGTCGGGCGGGAGCAGCCGGGCCAGCGCGCGCAGCAGCGTGGACTTGCCGCAGGCGTTCGGGCCGATGATCACGGTGAACTTGCCGTCCGGGATGTCCACGGAGAGCTGGTCACTGATCGTGTTGCCCTTGTAGCCGAGGCGTACCTTTTCCGCACGCAACCGCGCGGTGTGAGTGTCGTTCATATCGCTTCCTATTTCCGTCGCGCTTCGGCGACGAGCAGATACGCCAGGTACAGGCCACCGATCGAGCCGGTGACGACACCGACAGGAATGGTGGTGGGCGCGAAGGCGTGCTGGGCGATCCAGTCGCAGGTGATCAGCAGGGTCGCGCCCATCGCGGCGGCGGGCAGCAGCGCGATCGACGGGGTGCGGGTGAGCTTGCGTGCCAGGTGCGGCGCGGCCAGCGCGACGAAGGCGATCGGCCCGGCCACGGCGGTGGCCAGCGAGGTGAACCCGACGCTGAGCGCGATCAGCCAGCCGGTGGCCTTGCTCGCGTTCAGGCCGAGGGCGCGCGCGGTGTCGTCACCGAGTTCGAGGATCTGCAGGCGCGGCGCGGCCGGGATCAACGCCACCGCCAGCACCGCGAGCACGATCATCGTCGGGGCCACCTGCGACCACGACAGGCCGTTGAGCGAGCCCGCGCCCCAGGCCGCCGCCGACATGGCCGCGTCCAGGTCGGCGCGCACTATCAGCCAGGTGTTCACCGAGGCGAGCATCGCGCTCACGCCGATACCGACGATGATCAGCCGGAAGCCGGTTACGTTGTGCCGGAAGGCCAGCAGGTGGATGACCAGGGCGGCGGCGAGGCCGCCGACCATCGCGCCCGCCGCGGTCTGGAAGCTGCCGCCGCCGATGATCAGGATCACCAGCAGCGCGCCGGTGTAGGCGCCGGTGCTGAAGCCGATGATGTCGGGACTGCCCAGCGGATTGCGGGTCACCGACTGCAGGATCGCCCCGCTGACACCCAGCGCCGCGCCCAGCGCCAGCGCCATCAGGATGCGCGGCAGCCGCCAGTCCCAGACCACCAGCCGGTCGAAGCGCTCGTCGCCGACGAACAGCGCGCGCAGCACCCGGGCCGCGGGGATCTGGAAATCGCCGGTGCCCAGGGCGAATACGGCGGTGGCCAGTGCGATGACGAGCAGGATCGCGCACACCACCACGGTGCGCACGCCGACCCTGGCGGTGATCCCGAGCCGCGGTGGCCGCACGACCACCGTCCGGCGGCCGAAGTCGATCTTGCTCATGCGGTGGCTCCCACTCGCGAACGGCGCGCCAGCCAGATCAGCATCGGCGCACCGAGGAACGCCGTCACCAGGCCGGCGGGAACCTCGTCGGGACGGATGACGATGCGGCCCAGCACATCCGCGGTGAGCACCAGCAGCGGCGCCAGCACCAGCGAGTAGGCGAAGATCCACCGCTGATCGGGCCCGACCAGCCAGCGCGCGATGTGCGGCACGGCCAGACCGACGAAGGCGATCGGGCCGACGGCCGCGGTCGCGGTGCCGCACAGCAGCACCAGCGCCAGCGCGGTGAGCAGCCGGGTGCGGGTGACGTGCACGCCCAGCGAGCGGGCCAGATCGTCACCGAGGGCGACGGCGTTGAGCGAGCGCGCGCAGATCGCGGCGATGATCAGCCCGGCGATGATGAACGGCGCGGCGCCCACGATGATGTCGAACCCACGATTGGTGAGCGAACCCGCGTCCCAGCGGCGCATCTCGTCGAAGGCCTTGGGGTCGATGAGCATCAGGCCGCGGGTGAGACCGCCGAGCACCGCGGTGGCGGCGACACCGGCCAGCGTCAGCCGGATCGGATCGGTGCCGGTGTGGCCCGCGGTGCCGAGCCGGTAGACGACCACCGAAACCAGTGCGGCACCGAGGAAGCCGAACCACACATACGATGTGATTTCACTCACCCCGAGGATGCCGACGGCTACGGTGATGGCGAATGCGGCGCCCGCGTTCACGCCCAGCAAACCGGGGTCGGCGAGCGGGTTGCGGGTCAGCCCTTGCATCAGGCAACCGGCTACGCCGAGGGCGAGCCCGCACAGCAGTCCGAGAACGGTTCGCGGAAGCCGGTATTCGGTGACGGTGACGTGATCGGGCGTGGTGACGGGCCCGGTCAGCGCCGCCCAGACCTCACTGGCCGGGATCGCTTTCGTGCCGACCAGCAGGCTCAGCAAACACGCCGCGATCAGCAGGGCGACTGTCAGCAACCAGCCGCACCAGCGCGGACTACTCATCAGGAAAATCTCTCTCGCATCGAACGGTTCGCCACGAAGATTAGCGCAAGCAAGGTCTTGATAGGTGAGGCTTACCTAGCTATGGTCTCGATGCGTTCGGTCCGCAGCTTGTTGCGCCGCGCAGTTCACACGAGGAACACGAAAGGCTCACCCCCGTGAAAATCACCAAGTTCGCCCTGTTGGCTTCCACCGTCAGCGTTGCCCTCGGCATCGTTGCCGGTACCAGCCACGCAGCTCCTGCCGTGGATGCGAGCGCGCCGATCAACTTCACCTCCACCACCACCGAGACCAGCACGATCATCGGTACCGACGCGGGCTCGATGGTGGTCGAAGATGGTGTGTTCAAGATCAAGGCTGCCGACGGCACCACCGTCGCGGGCACCGAACTGGCCTTCCGTGTCGACGACTTCGAGTTCCCGATCGCCGCCGAGATCACCGATCGCACCGCCACGCTGACCCCGAAGTTCGATGCCGCGCACGCGGTCTACAAGCCGGTCGCGCTGCCTTACGAGGACAAGGCGCCGTGGAAGAGCGAGTACGACCGTGAGCAGGCGGCGTGGAGCCGACTGGGCAGCACCATCTCCCTCGGTGCCGCTGTCGGCGCGCTGGTCGGCGGCCTCGGTGGCGCGGCTGTGGGTTGTGTGTTCGGCGGTATCGCCGGCGCCACCGTTGCCGCGGCGACCATCGTCGGCATGTTCGGCCCGTTCATCCCCGCCGCGGCCATCGGCTGCATCGGCGGCATCATGGCGATGGGCTCGCTCGGCGCCCTCGCCGGCCAGCTGTTCATCGCCGCCCCGGTCGCGATCATGGCCGCGGTGCAGTACTTCACCACCATCAACTCCCCGATGCCGAACAACCCCGCGCCTGCCAAGTAGGTCGCACCCCACGGCTCGTGGAGGGGACAACTCGGCGAGCTGACGAATCCCGCCCGATCACGATCGGGCGGGATTCCGCCGTTTCCGTGCCCACTGCGTCCCAGGGCTATTTCGCCTCGGCGCCGGTGCTCTCGTTCGGTGCCGGAATCCGGCGCAGCAGCACCATCACCAGTGCGGCGGCGACCGCCGTGAGCCCGATGCCAACGACCGAATTCACCTGGAGCGCATGGGTATAGGCCTGGCGTGCCACCGTGGTGAGCTCGGCACCGAGCGCCTCGGGCAGGGCCGCGGCCACCTGTAGCGCACCGGCGAGGGTGTCCTCGGCGGCGTGCGCGACCTCGGCGGGGAGCCCGTCGGGCAGTGTCTCGGCCATCCGCCCGCGATACACCGCGGTGCCGATGCTGCCGATCACCGCGACGCCGAGCGCGGCCGAGAGTTCCTGGCCGGTCTCGGAGATCGCGGACGCGGCACCGGCGCGGGCCGGGTCGACCGCGCCGACGATCAGGTCGAGGCCGAGTACGAACATCGGGCTCAGGCCGAGCGAGAACACCACCATGCCGGTGACGATGAGCGCGAGGTCGTCGGCGCCGGAGAGCTGGGTGAACAGCGCGTAGCCGATCATGGCGATCACCAGGCCGCCGGTCATCAGATAGGCGGGCCGCACGCGCGGCGCGAGCGCGCTCACCACCCCGGCCGCCACCACCATGGCCAGCGCCTGCGGCACCGTCCACAGGCCCGCCTCGAACGCGGAAAGCCCCAGCACCAGTTGCAGATACTGCGACAGCAGCAGGAACAGCCCGCCCATCGCGAGCATGGCGACCATCAGCGCCACCAGCGACCCGCTGAAGCGCACATTGCCGAACAGCCCGAGGTCGATCAGCGGATCGGTGAGCCTGCGCTGACGCAAGACGAACACCGTGCCGAGCACCAACCCGCCCGCCAGCACCGCCAGCGCGTCGACGGCCCAGCCGTCCTTGGCCAGTTCCTTGATGCCGTAGATCACGGCCATCACCGACAGCAGCGACAGCAGCGCGCTGAACAGGTCGAGCTTGCCCGGGTTCGGGTCCTTGTACTCGGGCAGCAGCAGCGGTCCGCTCACCAGCAGCAGCACCATCGCGGGCACCGCGACCAGGAACACCGAGCCCCACCAGAAGTTCTCCAGCATGGCGCCACCGACCAGCGGGCCGATCACCATGCCGATCATGAAACTGGTCATCCACACGCTGATCGCGGTGGTGCGCTGGCGGTCGTCGTGGAACATGTTGCGGATCAGCGCCAGCGTGGACGGCATGAGGGTCGCGCCCGCGATACCGAGCAGCGCGCGGGTGCCGATCAACATGTTCGCGCTGCTGGAGTAGGCCGCGACCACCGAGGCGACACCGAAGGCGAACGCGCCGATCATCAGCAGTTTCCGTCTGCCGATCCGGTCACCGACGGTGCCCATGGTGATCAGGAAACCCGCGACCAGGAAGCCGTAGATGTCGAGAATCCACAGCAGCTGCGAGCTGCTCGGGTGCAGGGCCTCGCTGATGTGCGGGATGGCCAGGTAGAGCACGCTCAGATCCATCGAGATCAGCAGCGTGGGCAGGGCCAGCACGGCCAGCCCGATCCACTCCCTGAGCCCGGCCGACGGGGCGGATTCGGCGGCGTCGCGCGTGCTCTGCGTGGAAGTCACGCCCTCGACGTTACCGACGATTCGAGTACACGTGCCAGCGGTTTTTTCGGGGGCATCCGGCGTGCGGGCGGCCGGTAACTCATTGGACATTCCGGGCGGCGGCCCGCGAGGATGGGCCCGATGTCCACACGTGATGAACGCCTCCGGCTCGTCGATCCACTGCCGCCGCGGGAACCGGGCGAGCCGTTTCCGTGGTCGGCGGCCATCGACTCCACCTACTCCACCCGCGACGCCGTCGACGCGCTGGCGCTCGCGCCGTTCCTGCGCGGTGACCAGCCCTTCGCCCGCCAGACCCATCTGGACCGGGCCCGGCCCGAGGCCGCCCTGCGTCCCGCGGGCTCGCGCGTCGTGCGTGCCGTCGCCGACGACGACAGCAGCGCGCTGCTCGCCGCCGGGGAGGGCTGGTCGCTGCGCGCGGTGCGCTGGGCGGGCGGGTCGGCCACGGTCGAGGTGACCGCGACGACCGACGAACTCGCGCTCGCGGTGCTGGCCGAGGCCACCGAGGGCGCCGCCCAGGCGCGCGACGCGGACGCGACGGTGGAGATGGGCTTCTGGCACATGGATGTGCGCAGGCCCGCGCGGCGCCGTCGCCGGATCACGGCCCCGGCCTGGCCGGAGATCCGCGGCAACTACTCCGCCGATGTCGCGGCGGGCCTGGACCGGCTGATGGAACTGGCCGTCGCCGATGTCCGCGGCAGGCTCGTGCTGCTGCACGGCGAGCCAGGGACCGGCAAGACCACCGCGCTGCGGGCGCTGGCCAGGGCGTGGGCGCCGTGGTGCCAGGTCGACTGCGTGGTCGATCCGGAGGAGCTGTTCAGCAATCCCGGCTACCTGATGGAGGTGGCCGCGGGCGCCGACGGGGACGACGAGGACGGCCGCTGGCGCCTGCTCGTGCTGGAGGACTGCGACGAACTCATTCGCGGTGAGGCGAAAGAGGCCGCGGGACAGAAGCTCTCGCGCCTGCTCAATCTCACCGACGGCATGCTCGGCCAGGGCCGCAAGGTACTCATCGCCATCACCACCAACGAGGACCTGTCCCGGCTGCACCCCGCCGTCGTCCGGCCCGGCCGCTGTCTGGCCCAGCTCGAGGTCGGCAGGCTCACCGCCGCCGAAGCCGGTGCCTGGCTCGCCCGCCAGAACCACGACGGCGACCGGACTTTCGCCGACGGCGCCACCCTCGCCGAACTCGTCGCCCACCGCGACGGCGAGAGCCACATCCGCTCCACCTCCGACCACACCCCCGAGGTCGGGATGTACCTGTGAGCTAGATCTGGCGCGCCTCGACGGCGTCCCTGGCCTCCACCAGCGAGGCGTCCGGTCGCAGGGCCCGGTAGGCGCGGATGGCCTGGATCTTCTTGCCGCGCCGCAGTAATTCGTCGACCTCGCCGAAATCGAGCTCGGTGGCCGGGTCGGTGATGCCGAGGTGCTTCATGATCAGGTCGAGCTTGCGTTCGACGCGGACGAGTTTCGCGTCGAGCCGATCGTTGGCGAACATGCGCCCAGGGTAGCCAGGCCGCTCACCGGGCGACGACCTTCGCGGCCGCGGCGCAGGCCAGGGTGAGGACCAGCGGCACCGCGAGCGCGGCGGTGAGCGGGATCAGCGCGGTGAGCCAGCCGATCATGGCGGGTCCGGCCAGCAGGCCCAGATAGCCGACGGTGAACACCCGCGACATGTCCGTGGCGGCGGTGGTACCACCGAGATTGCCCGCGGTACTGAAGATCTGGGGGACACCACCGGCGAGCCCCAGCCCGCACATCGCCCAGCCTGCCAGCGTCAGCGGCAACCACGGTGAGGCGATGACGACGGCGAATCCCGCTGCGGCCAAAAGGCTTCCGTAGCGCACGATCGCCACCGGGCCGAAGGCTCCACTGACCCGGTCGGCCAGGAACCGACCCAGGGTCATGGTGGCCGAGAAGGCGCCGAAGGCCAGTGCCGCGTCGGCCTCGGTGGCGCCGAGATGCTCGCGCACCTGCAGGGCGCTCCAATCCCCGGCCACGCCTTCGGCGAGCAACAGCACGAACGCGATGAGCCCGAGCGAGTACACGCGCCGGGCCCTTGCCGACCGTCGGCCGCGCGAGCCGCTCGCGTCGCGGGAGGCCGGGCTCGGGCCGACCGCGGGATCGGAGTCGTAATGCTCTGCGCGGGATCTGGTTTCGGTGGTCGGGTGGTGGAGCAGGTGGGGGACCAGGAGTGCCGTGATGATCAGCCCGGCCACGCCCGCGCAGGTCAGCGTGAGTTCCGGTGCCCAGCCCGCGCGCTGGGCGGTCGCGCCCACCAGCGCCCCGGCGAAGCCGCCGCCGGAGAACATGGCGTGGAACGCCGACATGATCGGTCGCTGGTAGGCCCGTTCGACGTGCACGGCCTGGGTGTTCATCGAGACGTCGAGTGCCCCGTTGCCCAGCCCGAAACAGGCCAGCGCCAGCGCCAGGGTGACCGGTCCGCCCGCCAGGCCCGGCCCGATCACCGTCACCGAGATGGTGGTGGCGGCGACCGCGACCAGGGTGCGGCTGCCGAACCGGTCGGCCGCGGGCCCGGCCAGCCGCATCCCCACGATCGCCGCGCCCGCGAGCAACAGGATCAGCATCCCCAGCACCGAGGCCGACACCCCGGTCCGGTCGGTGATCGCCGGAATGTGCACCACCCACATCGCCAGCAGGAACCCGTTGAGCGTGAACGTCGCGAACACGGCCGCCCTGGCCTCGCGCAGGCGCCGGTCGATCGTCGCTGGAGTCACCGTCTCGACGGTACCGGCCGCGCTTCGAGGGTCCCTGGAGCTCACCTCGCGCCGGGGTCACCGGGCCTACACCGAGCCGCCCGCGCGTGGGTCGTCAGGCGGTCGGCGTCCAGACCCCGGTGGCGGCGGTCTCCTTCGCGTAGTCGCGGAAGTCGCGCGGTTCGCGGCCCAGCGCGCGGCTGACTCCGTCGGCGGTGGCGGAGTTGCGGCCGTCGAGGATCGTGCCGAAGAGGTAGTCGAGCAGGCTGATCACGTCACCGGGCACCTGGTATTCGGCAAGAGCCGCAACGAATTCCGCGCGCTGCACCGGGACGAACACGATCTCGCGCCCGGCGGCCCCGGCGATCTCGCCGACGGCTTCGGCGAAGGTTAGCGCGCGCGGCCCGGTCAGTTCGTACAGTTCGCCCGCGTGCCGGGGATCGGTGAGGGCGGCGGCGGCCACCTCGGCGATGTCGTCGGCGTGCACGAACGGCTCGGGCACGTCCCCGTTGGGCAGGGCGACGGCCCCGGCGAGCACATCGGGCAGGAACGCGCCCTCGCTGAAGTTCTGTGCGAAGAAGCTGCACCGCACGACGGTCCAGGCCAGGCCCGAATCCCGCACGATCTGTTCGCATTCCAGGGCCTCGGGCTCGCCGCGCCCCGACAGCAGCACCACCGAGCGCACACCGGCGGCCACCGCCTCGGTGGTGAAGGCGCGCACCACATCCGGTGCGCCGGGGACGGCGAGGTCGGGCTGGAAAGCGAGATAGACGGCGTCGACACCGGCGAGGGCGGGCGCCCAGGTGGTCCGGTCGGTCCAGTCGAAGGGGATCGGGGCGGTCCGCGAGCCGATGCGCACCCGGTGGCCCGCGGCCGCCAGGAGCGCGGCCACGCGGCTTCCGGTCTTGCCCGTGCCGCCGGTGATGAGGGAGAGTCGCTGGTCAGTGATGTTTTCTGGCATGCCTCGAGTACACCGGCCACGGAGCCGGGGCGACATCGCTGTGGCGCTCACCTCCATGCGCGGGCGTCTACGGTGGCGCCGCGGCTAGGGTGGGACGGGTGGATGCCCTAGCCGGATTGCTCGAAGGTCCACGGGCCCGCGGCGCGTTCCTGATGTGCTCGCTGCTCAACCCGCCGTGGTCGCTGCGGATCCAGGACGAGGCGCCGCTGACGGTGCTCGCGATGATCCGCGGAAACGTCTGGGTGAGTTCGGATTCGGCGCCGCCGCGCCAGCTCGTCGCCGGTGATGTCGCGATATTCCGTGGCCCGCAGCCGTATACGGTGGCCGACGATCCCGCCACCGAGCCGCAGATCATCATCCAGCCGGGCCAGGTCACCACCACTCCTGACGGCGAGATCCTGTGCGAGACATTGAGTCTCGGTGTCCGGCAGTGGGGTACCGACCCCGAGGGCGAGACCCTGATGGTCACCGGCACCTACGAGCACGCGGGTGCCGTGAGCCGCCGCCTCCTGCGCGCTCTGCCCCGGGTCGCGGTCCTCCCGCGCGGCGAACTCGACACCCGCCTGCTCGACCTGCTCGTCGACGAGGCCACCCGAGACCGCCCCGCCCAGGGCGCCGTCCTCGACCGCCTGCTCGACCTGCTGCTCATCGCCGCCCTGCGCGCCTGGTTCGCCCGCGACGACGCCCCCGCCTGGTACCACGCCTACAGCGACCCGCTCATCGGCAAGGCCCTGCGCCTGCTGCAACACAATCCGGCGCACCCGTGGACGGTGGTCGCGTTGGCCGAGGCGGTCGGCATGTCCCGGGCCGCGCTGGCCCGCCGGTTCACCGACCTGGTCGGCGAACCCCCGATGACCTTCCTGACCGAATGGCGGCTGTCGCTGGCCGCCGACCTGCTCGCCGAATCCGACGCGACCGTGGAATCCATCGCCCACCAGGTCGGCTACGGCACCGCCTTCGCCCTGAGCACCGCCTTCAAACGGCATTTCGGGGTGAGCCCACGCGATCACCGGCAGGGGAGCGCGGCCGCGCTGTCCTCGTCGGCCTGAACGGCCCGGAGCGTGCCTGCCAAGATGGCAGGCATGACCTACCCCGTGCTGTGGCCGATGCCGACCCGCTGGGCCGACAACGACCAGTACGGTCACGTGAACAACGTGACCTACTACTCCTACTTCGACACCGCGGTGAACGCCTGGCTGATGCGGGCCACCGGCGTCGACATCACCGCGCTGCCCGCGCTGGGCGTCGTCGCCCAGACCTCGTGCCGGTTCCACGGCTCGGTCAGCTTTCCCGACGAACTGCGCGTCGGCCTGCGGATCGCGCGGCTGGGCAACTCCAGCATCACCTACGACCTGGCGATCTTCCGCGTCACCGAGGCGGGCGACGAACTCGCCGCCACCGGCGAG
>NZ_JBSGDP010000097.1:0-14938 GCF_053602435.1 Nocardia sp. NPDC004415 | reverse complement strand
GAAGGGCCTTACCGCTCGACTTGCATGTGTTAAGCACGCCGCCAGCGTTCGTCCTGAGCCAGGATCAAACTCTCCGTTGAAGACTCTCGAAACACTCCCGAAAGAGCGAATCAGAATAATCTAAAGACTAGAGTCCGAAAACCTAGCAATGCCGAACACCAGCAAAAGTTTGCTGACATTCAAAAATGTCCAACCTTCCAACCGGGGGGTATGAAAGGCTGGCACCAAATAATATTTGGCACTGACATTCATCGACACACTATTGAGTTCTCAAAGAACACACGCACAAGCAGAATCACCGAAATTCTTCAGATCTTCCGCAGGGCAACTGTTCCAGCCTAACTTCGTGTCCAGACGATGTCAATCGTAACTCTGGTCACACAGTTGAGGCAATGTCAGGCGCTTCCCCGTCCTACCGCGTTTTCCCTCGCCCCGCCGGTCTCGAGGACCAGCGTCTCGGCTCCGGGTTGGTGTCCGTGTCGCTCTGACTTCCAATAAGTTACGCGCCGGATAACGCCGCGTCAAATCGCCTGGACAGCAGGGCATCTGCGCTGGTAGACGCGGCGCGGCCAGGCGGCGCATCGGCCTGAATCACACGGATGTGATTCAGACCTCCGCGACGGCTTCAGGCTATCCGACGGACGCCGGCCATGTTCTTCTTTCCGCGACGCAGCACCAGCCACTGCCCGTGCAGGTAGTCGGTGTCGGACGGGGTCCAGTCGATGTCGGCGACGCGCTCGTTGTTCACCGAGGCACCGCCTTCGTTGACCGCGCGCCGGGCCGCGCCGCGGCTCTCGCACAGACCGGAGGCCACCAGCAGGTCGACGATCGTGCTCGGCTCCCCCGGGGTCACTTCGGCGACCTTGCCGTCCACCGCGGCCTCGCGCAGCGCCGCGCCGAGGGTGGCTTCGGGCAGTTCGCGCAGGTCGCCGCGGCCGAACAGGGCCTGGCTGGCCAGTTCGACCGCGCGGGTCTCGGCTTCGCCGTGCACCAGGGTGGTCATCTCGGCGGCGAGCCGCTTCTGCGCCTCGCGGGCGAAGGGGCGTTCGGTGGTCGCCTGCTCGAGGTCGTCGAGTTCTTCGCGGCTCAGGAAGGTGAACCAGCGCAGGTAGCGCACGACATCGGCGTCGGCGGTGTTCACGAAGTACTGGTACCAGGCGTAGGGGCTGGTCAGTTCGGGGTCGAGCCAGAGGCTGCCGCCGCCGGTGGACTTGCCGAACTTCTTGCCGTCGGCCGAGGTCACCAGCGGCACGGTGAGCGCGTGCACGTGCGCCCCGTCGACGCGGCGGTTCAGCTCGACACCGGCGATGATGTTGCCCCACTGGTCGGAGCCGCCGACCTGCAGCGTGCAGCCGTGTTCGCGGCGCAGCTGCAGGTAGTCGTTGGCCTGCAGCAGCATGTAGCTGAACTCGGTGTAGGAGATGCCCTCGCCTTCGAGGCGCCGCTTGACGGTGTCGCGGGCCAGCATCACGTTCACCGAGAAGTGCTTGCCGATGTCGCGCAGGAAGTCCACCGTCGACAGCGACCCGGTCCAGTCCATGTTGTCGACGATCACGGCGCCGGTGGGCGAGTCGTCGAGGTCGACGAAGCGCTCGAGCTGGCCGCGGATGCGCTGGGCCCATTCGGCGACGGTGTCGGTGGAGTTCATGGTGCGTTCGCCGACATCACGCGGGTCACCGATCAAGCCGGTGGCGCCGCCCGCGAGCACGATCGGACGGTGCCCGGCGCGCTGGAAGCGCTTGAGCGCGAGCAGCGGAACCAGGTGGCCGGCGTGCAGGCTGGCCGCGGTGGGATCGAAACCGGCATAGAGGGTCAGCGGGGCCGCGGCGGCCGCGGCGCGCAGCTCGTCCAGGTCGGTGGACTGCGCGATCAGGCCGCGCCAGGTCAGTTCGTCGAAGATGTCACCGGTCACGGTGTTCCATCTTTCCGTATCGGGGTTCAGACCCTGGCGCGGGTCACCCACGCCAGCAGTTCGGCTTCGACCTCGTCGCGGTTGATCTCGTTGAGCACCTCGTGGCGGGCCTGCGGGTAGGTCCGGTAGGTGATGTCGGTCAGACCGGCGTCGCGGTAGCGCTGCACGAGCAGGTCCGACAGGCGCAGGCCGGCGTTGAGCGGATCCTTGTCGCCGACCATCACGTAGATCGGCAGGTCGGCGCGGACGGTGGCGGGATCGGCGAGGCGGGTCTGCGCGGTGGCCGCGAGCAGGCCCATGTTGGCCTCGTCGATGGCGAATCCGCACCAGGGATCGGCGATGTAGGCGTCGACCTGGGACTCGTCGCGGCTGATCCAGTCGGCCTCGGTGCGGGTGGGCTGGAACTCGGCGTTGAAGAAGGCGGTGAGGTCGCCGCCCGCGGTCGCGATGGCGGCGAACAGTCCGTCGACGGCGGTGGAGCCGCACAGTACGGCCTCGTCGACGAGGGCGGAATGGTCGAGCAGGTACTGCTGCACGGCGAAGGAGCCGAGGCTGTGGCCGAACAGGGTGATCGGCAGTCCGGGGTGACGCTCGCGCAGGAGGTGGGTGAGGGCGACCTCGTCGGCGACGAGCAGATTCCAGCCGTCGGACCCCAGGTCGCCGGGGACCTCGCCCATGCTGTGGCCGTGGCCACGGTGATCGTCGGCGTAGACGGCGTAGCCGTGCTCGACCAGGCGTTCGGCGAGATGGCCGTACCGCTCGGAGTGCTCACCCATGCCGTGCGCGATCTGCACGACACCGCGCGGTTCGGCGGGCAGCCAGCTCCGGACGTGGATCGTGGTGCCGTCGCTGCTGGGGAAGGTGAACACGGGTACTCCTGCGGGTCGGCGTCGAACTGGGATTCTCGATCGTCGCACTCGCGGTAGGTGCCTGCCATTGGATCCGGCGCCGAGATCGCCGCCGGAGTGTTGGCTCGGCAGACGAATCGACACCGAGCTCATCGCACCGGTGCGGTCAGCGTGGTGGGATGACGGCCGCGGGCGCGCGGGGGCTGCGGCGGTAGGCCGAGACGGCCGGGGAGTCCGGCAGCCAGAACCGCCATGGCACGTCGGCGGCGAGGCTCACGCCGACGCGCGGTCCCGACGCGATCGCGGTGTCCGGCACCGGTGGACGCAGGGTGAGGTGGACGGCCGAGAACGGGTCGAACAGCTCGGTGCCGTAGTCGTCGAGGCTGACGGCGAGGGCGCTGCCCACATTGCCGGGACCGCGGGCGAGGTCGACGTCGGTGCGGGCCGCGGGACGCCGCTGGCGGGCGATCTCGAGGCCGTCGACCACCTCGCCCGCGCGCACGAGCACCGCACCGGCGACCCCGTCGAAGGTCGCGGTGACGTTGACACACAGGTGGATTCCGTAGGAGCGGTAGATGTAGAGCCGACCGGCCGGGCCGAACATCACCGCGTTGCGGGCGGTGGGGCCGGGCCAGGAGTGGGCGGCCGGATCGGGCCACGGGCCCGCGGGGTCGCTGCCGTAGGCCTCGACCTCCACGATGCGCAGGGCCACCGGGCCCGACGACAGGGTGGCGCCGAGCAATCTGCGCGCGGCGGCCGGTGGATCGACGGCGAGTTCCTGTGCGGACACGACGACCATTGTCGACGCGGGCTCAGCCGAGCAGCTCGGTGCCCCGGTAGAGGCCGCCGAGTTTGCCGGGGTTCACCTGGAAACGCAGGTTGTGGATCAGGCCGTCGACCAGGTCGTAGGTGAAGGCCGCGCCCGGATTGCCCGCGAAGCAGGCCAGGGCGCCGCGTTCGCCGTTGATGTCGGCGGCGGTGAGCTCTACACCGGCCGACGCCGGTTTCGCCAGGACGCCCAGAATCCAGCGCGCGACGTGGTCGGGGCCGTGCATCGGCCTGCGAGCGGCGGTGACGACACCGCCGCCGTCGGACCAGCAGGTGACCTCCGGCGCGAGCAGATCCATCAGCGCGTTCAGGTCGCCGCCCGCGCACGCGGCCATGAACCGGTCGGTGACGCGGGCGCGCGCGGCCTGGTCGGTGTCGAAGCGTGGACGCCGTGACCGCACGTGGTCCCGGGCGCGATGGGCGATCTGGCGCACGTTCGCCTCGGAGCGGTCGAGGGTGTCGGCGATCTCGGCGTGTGAGTAGCCGAAGACCTCCCGCAGCAGGAAGACCGCGCGTTCGACCGGGGCGAGCGTTTCCAGGACCACCAGCATGGCGGTCGAGACGGTGTCGGCCAGTGCCGTGTCCTCGGCGATGTCGGGTGAGGTCAGCACCGGTTCGGGCAGCCACGGGCCGATGTACTGCTCGCGGGTGGCGCGCGCCGAGGTGAGCCGGTTGAGCGCCAGATTGGTGACCGCGCGGACCAGATACGCCCTGGGGTGCTCGACGGTCGCCTGGTCGACGGCGTGCCATTTCAGCCAGGCGTCCTGGAGGACGTCCTCGGCGTCGGTGACCGTCCCGAGCATGCGGTAGGCGGTCGCGAACAGCAGCCGGCGATGTTCGAGGAACGGGTCCTGTTCTGGCATGGGCTCCACCATGACGCATGGGCCGCGTCAGGCCGGGTGGCGGGTCGCCCGGCCGCCCTTCGACAGCTGGACGGTCATGGTCATCCGCTTGCTGCCCTTGACGGCGGGGATCGGGCTGCTGCTCACGAGCTCCTTGTAGACGCGGGCGGCGCGGCCGGTGAGGTGCAGGCGGCGCGGGGTGTCGTCGGCGTGGGTGAACTGGATGACGGCGTCGCGGCGGCCCAGGCTCACCGGCTGGTGGACGTAGCCGAAGCGGAAGGGGCGCACCGGCTTTCCACGCAGGCGCGCGGCGATGGCGTCGGCGGTGTAGGCGGCGGTGGGCAGGCCGCTCTGGCAGGTGCCGTGGACGGCGCCCCACGGCTGGTGGACGGCGGCGGCGTCACCGATCGCGTGAATCGTGGGGTGCGACACCGACTTCAGGGTCGGGTCGACGACGATGAGGCCGCGTTCGTCGGTGCCGATCCCGGCCGCCGCGGCCAGGGGTGAGACCCGCACGCCGCTGGTCCACAGGGTGAGGTCGCTCGCGAGTTGCCTGCCGTCGGCCAGTTCGAGGGCGGTGGGCAGGACCTTCGTGACGCGCTGCCCGATCTCGCGCACCACACCGAGGCGGTCCAGCGCGGCGGCGAGATAGGCGCGGGCCCGGTCGCCCATCATCGCGCCGGGTTGTGTCGAGCCGACCAGGACCACGCGCAGGCCGGGGTGGGTCTCGGCGATCTCGGCGGCGGCCTCGATGCCGGTGAGGCCCGCGCCGCAGACGGTCACCGTGCCGCCCGTCGTCGCGAGCCGGGCGAGTTCCCCGGCGAATTCGTGGGCGGTGCGCGGATCGTTCAGGGTCCACGCGTGGTCGGCGGCGCCGGGGACCGCGGTCGTATCGGTGGTGCTGCCGAGGGCGTAGATCAGCTCGTCGTAGGCGAGGTCGCCCGCTCCCTCGACGTGCACGCGGCGGGTCTCGGGGTCGAGGACGGTGGCGCGACCCCGGACGAACCGGATGCCGGTGCCGTTCAGGAGGGCGGGGATGTCGTAGTGCGCGAGTTCCTGGCCCGCGGCGATCTGGTGCATGCGCAGCCGCTCGGTGAAGCGGGTCGAGGGGTTGACCAGGGTGATCCGCACATCGAGCCTGCGGGTGCGGCGGGCCAGCCGGACCGCGGCCAGCAGACCGGTGTACCCGGCGCCCAGGACGACGATGCGATACGGGGTGGTGCTCATGGTGACGCTCCTTCTCGGTCGGATATCCAGGGGACAGACGAGCTGGGCCGAACGTGACAACCTCGTCTTGTGATGCAGATCACATGCTCCTGACCTGCTGGAATGCCGGGAATCAGGGGGATGTCGGGGTCGGGTTGGGGGTCGCTCCCCGATGTGCGGGAGGGTGGCCCGTTCCTACCGTCGGGGCATGGTTTCTCCCCCGCGCCGTGTGCGCCGTGCCCTGCTCGGCGCGGGCACGCTCGTCGTCGTCCTGCTCACCGCGATCGCCGGTGGCGTCGGCTGGATCTGGGCCACGGCCGACATCTCCACCGTCGGTACCGAATTCACCCGCCCGCTGGCGATCCCGCCCCTGGCCGAGTCCACCGTCGACGCCGACGGCACCCGCGTGTTCTCCCTCGACATGCGCCGCGGCACCACCGCGTTCGAGCCCGGAACCGACACCGAGACATGGGGTTTCAACGGCAGCTACCTCGGGCCGACGCTGCGGGCGAGCGCGGGGGAACGCGTGCGGGTCCGGATCGCCAACCAGCTGCCCGAAGCCTCGACGGTGCACTGGCACGGCATGCATCTGCCCGCCGCGATGGACGGCGGGCCACACCAGATGGTCGAGCCCGGCGCGACCTGGACACCGGAATGGACGGTGGCGCAACCGGCCTCGACACTCTGGTACCACCCGCATCCCCACGGCGCGACCGAGGACCACGTCCGGCGCGGCCTGGCGGGCATGTTCCTGATCGACGACGCCGCGGCCTCGGCGCTCCCCCTTCCGAAGACCTATGGCGTCGACGACCTTCCGGTGATCGTGCAGGACCTGCGTCTGCGCAGGGACCAGCTCGACGGCTCGCACACGATCTTCCGCGATGTCGGGTTCCTCGGCGACCGCACGCTCGTCAACGGCACCCTGGCCCCGTATCAGGAGGTGGGCGACGAGCTGGTGCGGCTGCGCCTGCTCAATGCCTCCACCGCGCGGATCTACACCTTCGCCTTCGACGACGCGCGACCCTTCGCACTGATCGGCTCCGACGGCGGTCTGCTGGAACGCTCGGCCACCCTCGACCGGGTGCAGCTCTCCCCCGGTGAACGCGCCGAGATCGTGGTGCGGATGCGGCCCGGCGAGCGGACCGTGCTGCGCAGCGAACGTCTCGACGCCGGACTGGATTTCTGGGGCAACCGGTTCGCCGGTGGTGACGACCGCTTCGACATCCTGGAGCTGCGGGCCGCGCCGACCCTGCGCGAATCCGCCCCGCTGCCCGCGGCGCTCGTCCCCGCGTCCACGCCCGACGGCAGCGACGCGGTGACCGAGCGGCGGTTCGATCTGACGCTGTCGGGTATCAACGGCACGGCCATGGCGATGGATCGCATCGATACGACGGTCACCCGGGGAACCACCGAGACGTGGGTGGTGCGCAATACCGACGGGATGCCGCACAACTTCCATGTCCACGATGTGCAGTTCCGCGTGCTCGACTACGACGGTGGCGCGCCGCCGCCCGCGCTGACCGGGCCCAAGGACACGATCTTCCTGCCGCCGAACACCACCGCGCGGCTGGCGCTGCGCTTCGACGGGCCCGCCGATCCGGACACCCCGTACATGTATCACTGCCATCTGCTCTGGCACGAGGACCTGGGAATGATGGGCCAGTTCGTGGTGGTCGAGCCCGGGCAGCAGGCGGGCACGCCGCACGGACACGCCCACTGACCCTTGCCGTGCGACATCGGCCGCGCTAAATTCATCACGTAGTGAATTCAACACTCGATGAATTGAGTCGGCCGATGTCGCACACTCCACCACCCCAGGACGCCGTCCAGGTCACCGATCTGACCGTCCGGCGCGGGAAACGCACTGTTCTGCAAGGTCTTTCGACGCGGATACCGCGCGGGTCGATCACCGGGCTGCTCGGTCCGTCCGGGTGCGGGAAGACCACGCTGCTGCGCAGCATCGTCGGCACCCAGCTGGTGCAGTCCGGCACGGTCACGGTGCTCGGCGAGCCCGCCGGTAGCGCCGGGCTGCGGCGCCGCGTCGGGTATGTCACCCAGGCGCCGAGCATCTACGCCGATATCAGCGTGCGCGAGAACGTCGCGTACTACGCCGCGCTCTACGGACGCGAGCGCGCCGATACCGAGGACGCGCTCACCGCGGTGGGATTGCGCGACCACGCCGACCAGCTCGGCGATCAGCTCTCGGGCGGGCAGCGGACCCGGGCCTCGCTGGCCTGCGCGCTGGTGGGCAAGCCCGAACTGCTGGTGCTCGACGAACCGACCGTCGGGCTGGATCCGGTCCTGCGCGTGGAACTCTGGAAACAGTTCCACGACCTGGCCGCCGCCGGGACGACCCTGCTGGTGTCGAGTCACGTGATGGACGAGGCGGATCACTGCGACACCCTGCTGCTGATGCGCGAAGGCGAACTGCTCGCCCAGCTCAGCCCGGACGAACTGCGCGCCGACACCGGCGAGCAGAACCTCGAGAACGCCTTCCTGACCCTGATCACGAGGGGAGCGCGCGCATGAGCACCGCCCTGCGGCCCTATACCGCCACCACCGGCCGGATCCTGCGTCAGCTGCGCAACGACCGGCGCACCGTCGTCATGATCCTGGTGGTGCCCGCGATCCTGATGGCGCTGCTGTACTTCATCTATCAGGACGCGCCGCGCCCGCCGCACGCGCCGCTGACCATGTTCGACCGCGTCGGGATCACCATGCTGGGCATCCTGCCGTTCGTGGTGATGTTCCTGATCACCGCCATCGCCATGCAGCGCGAACGCACCTCCGGCACCCTCGAACGCCTGCTCACCACGCCGCTGAGCAAGTTCGATCTGCTCGCCGGATACGGCTCGGCGTTCTCGCTGGCCGCCGCCGCGCAGGCCGCGGTCGCGTGCGCGGTCTCGTTCTGGCTGCTCGGGATGCAGGCGGCCGGAAGTCCGGGCTGGGTGATGCTGATCGCCATGGTCGACGCCGTGTGCGGGGTGGGGCTGGGGCTGCTGGCCAGCGCGTTCGCGCGCACCGAGTTCCAGGCGGTGCAGTTCATGCCGGTGATCGTGGCACCGCAGATCTTCCTGTGCGGGTTGCTCGTTCCGCGCGATCAGCTGCCCCGCTGGCTCGAGCTGCTCAGCAATGTGATGCCGTTGAGCTACGCGGTGGACGCGCTGCAGCAGGTGTCGACCCATGCCGAGCCGACGGCGACGATGTGGCGCGACATCGCTGTCGTCGCCGGGTTCGCGGTGGTGGCACTGGCCCTGGCCGCGGCCACGCTGCGCCGGCGGACCGCGTGAATCGATAGCGAGGAGGACAGCATGGGCGGCGACGGACGCGAGCCGGGCAGGCGCAGTGGGCGCAGGCCGGGCAAGGCCGACACCAGGACGGCGATCCTGGACGCCGCCCGTGCCCGCTTCGCCGAGGCCGGTTTCGACAAGACCTCGATCCGGTCGGTCGCCGCCGACGCCGGGGTCGATCCCGCGCTCGTGCACCACTATTTCGGGACCAAGCAGCAGTTGTTCGCGGCGGTGGTCGAGTTCCCCGCCGACCCCGAGGCCACGCTGTCGACTGTCGCGGCGGCGCCGGTGGACGAGCTCGGGGAGACGATCGTGCGGACCGTGGTCGCGGTGTGGGACTCCCCCGCGGGCCCGGGCGTGGTCGCCATGGCGCGCAGCATGATCGCCGGCGACCCGAACCTCGCGCGCACGTTCCTGCTGGAGGTGGTGCTGGAGCGGGTACGCACCCGGCTCGCCACCGCCGAGGACGACGGGCACGCGCGGGTGGCGCTGGTCGGGGCGCAGATGGCGGGCCTGCTGATCGCCCGCAAGGTGATCAGCCTCGAACCGCTGGCCTCCATGCCGCTGGCGGAGGTGGTCGCCGCGGTCGGGCCGACCGTACAGCGCTACCTCACCGGCGACATCGGTGCCACGGCCTGATTCCGGTCAGGACGTGGCACCCGCCGGCTCGAGTGGTCAGGACTCCGAGGCGAAGAATTCGTGTTCGGTGTCGGTGACGTCGCGGGCCTCGTCGATCAGCAGGACCGGGATGCCGTTGTCGACCGGGTAGGCGCGCCGTAGCCGCGGGTTGTAGAGCACGCTCGCGCCGTCTTCGGTACGCACCAGCTGCAGCGGGCCCTTGTCCTGGGGGCAGGCCAGCAGGCCGAGCAGGGTTGCGTCGAGGGTGGATTCGTGCGCCATGCCCCTAACCTACCGCGCCCGCCGGAACGAGATGTAGCGGTGCCCGAAGAAGCTCAGTACCGCGACCAGCCCCATCACGATCACCGAGGCGGGCTCGGCCGGGAAACCCAGTCCGGTGACGGCGAACTCCACCAGGATCACGTTGAGGACCAGCCCGCCGGCGTTCACCCCGCAGAAGGCCAGCAAGTCGCGCAGCACCCGGCCACGGACCCGGAAGACCAGCG
The DNA here is from genome assembly GCF_053602435.1 of Nocardia sp. NPDC004415. Lineage (NCBI taxonomy): Bacteria > Bacillati > Actinomycetota > Actinomycetes > Mycobacteriales > Nocardiaceae > Nocardia > Nocardia sp. NPDC004415. Next base: position 4,888 of record NZ_JBSGDP010000097.1, on the reverse strand, counting down.
TGCGATGCAGCACGAACGCGACGATCGTGCTCACCGCGTAGGCGGCGACCACGGCCAGGCCGGGCCTGCCGTCACCGAGCACCCGCAGCCAGAACACCGCCAGGGCCATGCCGAGCAGGGTGTTGAATCCGCCGACGACGGCGAAGGCCAGCTCCTGGCGTTTCACGATCCGCAGCAGCGGGCCCGGCGTCTCGAGGACACCGCCGCCCGCCGCCGCGGCCTCGGTGGTCATCGCAGCGCGTCCACGAGCTCGGGATCGTCGTCGGGGACCGGGGTCTCGACGGGCGTCTCCTGCTCGTCCTCGGGTTTGCGCCCGCGCAGGTACAGCCACTGCAGGAGCGCCAGGCCGAGCAGGCCGGTGGCGATGGCGGCGCCGCCGATCTTCCAGCCCGGCGGCCGCCAGGTCAGGTCGAGGGTGGCGTCGCGGGTGCCCGCGGGGATGTCGACGGCGACGAAGCTCTTCGCGACGACCTGGAACGGGATGTCCTCGCCGTCGAGGGTCACCCGGTAGCCCGGCCAGCCCAGCCGCGCGAACACGACCCGGCCGCCGGACTCGGAGCTGACCCGCACCCGGCTGGTGGTGTCGCTCTCCGACAGCGAGACCGCGGTGACGCCCTCGGCGGCGGAGATCCGGCCGTTGCGAGTGGAGATCAGCCCGTCCTCGCGTTCGAGCACGGCGATGTACTTCTCGTGGCCGGGGTAGTCGACCCATTTCCAGCCGGTGGGGGCGGGCTGGTTGCGGGCGTCGGGGTAGAGCGCGGTCTGCAGGACGACCCGGTCGACGTTCATCAGGTCGACGACGGTCTTGCCGGTCGACGGCTCCACCGCGAAGGCGCGCCGGTAGGCGTCCGGGCAGACGCTGGTGTCCCAGCGCATGCAGAGCATGTCACCGAACCAGTAGTGGCCGTTGGGGGTGTAGCCGCTGACGTAGGTGCGTTCGATGTCCTTGGCGTAGTTGCCGAAGACCAGCGACCCGTACGCGCCGTCGAGGCTGCGTTCGCCCGGCTGGATCAGGGCGCGGTCACCGAGCTGCAGCGTGGTGCCCGCGAACTCCGGGAACGCCGCGCGCGCCGCGGCCCGGTCGCTGGGCAGGTTCCAGCTCATCGGCGTGGGCTGCGCGCGTTCGACCTGGACGTAGGCGATCGGGAACACCGCGACGATCGCCAGCGCGACCGCCGCCGAGGTGCCCTTGCGCAGGGCCAGCCACACCATGCCCGCGCCGAGGGCCGCCACGGCCGCCGCGGCGAGCAGATGCGCGGGGACGTGGTGCGGGTCGGCCGAGAACGACCGCACCCACAGCAGCCCGATCAGCACGGCCGCCGCGACACACCGTGAGCGCCAGTCCTTCACCGTCGCGAAGCGTCCCAGCAGCACGCAGACCAGCAGCAGCAGCCCCAGCGCCACCATCGGCAGCACCCGGGCGGGCCAGCGCAGCGGGCCGATGGTGCCGGGCCCCGCGGTCCACATGAGCGCGGCGGCCGCGAACACCGCGATGCCGGTCAGCTCGCGCCACGCGGTGCGGGCCCGGCCCCAGTCGATGAAGGCCAGGCCGGGGATCAGGAACCAGGCGATGTAGACGACCGGCAGCGGCTGGACATAGCCCCACCAGGAGGTGAAGGCGGGCAGGGTCGAGGGCAGGCTGGCGTTCAGCGATTCCGACCACGGCACGGTGAGGAACTGGTCGTTGTTGATCTGGGCGGTGCCGCGCCAGGTCACCTTCGCCGAGAGCATGCTCGGCAGGTAGGTGGCCACGCCCGCCAGGGCCGCCAGGCCCGAGACCGTCAGCAGTTTCAGCGGGGGACGCCAGGCGCGCTGGTAGACCAGTTCGCCGATCGCGACGGCACCGATCATCAGACCGGCCTCGACCGCGGGGAAGATGTACTGCACCGAGATCGCCAGGTACAGATAGACGAACACCGGGATCGGCCCGCCGCGCCCACGCGCGTACCGCACTCCCGAGGCCCACGCGTGCACCATCCACGCCGTGCCGGTGAAGGCGGTCATCCAGCTGGCCTCGTCGAAGAACAGCAGCCAGCCGGTGAACGGGATCGACACGCCCGCCAGCGCCGCCCACTGCACCCGCGAGCCGTAGGCCAGGCAGATCCGGTAGACGCCGAGGCCGAGGATGATCGCGAAGATCAGCTTCACCACGGTCGCGTAGAGCACGAGGTTGTCCACCGAGGGCGCGATCAGGTCGATCAGCAGCTGCGGCGGATTCAGCAGTCCCGCTTCCTCGATGGAGTAATTGCCCGCCATCCAGTGCTCGGGCACCATGACCGGCAGATCACCGTCGCGCAGCCGCCTGCCCAGCATCACCCACAGCGGGACGTACTGGGATTCGGTGTCGTCGGTGTAGAAATGCCGGACGTTGGCGAGCAGAACCGCGCCATAGCCGGCGATCACGCCGAGAGAGGTGAGCAAGCCCCACAGGTACACGGCCCGCCGGGGAGGGGTTCTACTTTCCACCACGAGGACCAGACCCTACAGGTAACCGGCGGAACAGGCACCGCCGCACGGGCCATGGCGCAGCAGCCGACTCGCCGTGGTGCGGTGTTAAAGTTCCCAGCACTGTTGGGTCTGTTCCGGTCACACCGAAAGTCGACGATGCCGATTCCTACCGCACACTCGTCCCGGCTCGGCGCCGTGCTGCACACGGGCGCTCCCGACAGCGGCGACCGGCCCGGCACGGTCCATTCGGTATCGGTGGTGGTCCCGGTCTACCGGGGCGAGGACACGATCGCCGCGCTGGTCGCCGAACTCGACCGGCTCACCGGCCCCACCACCTCCGTGGCGGGCGCGCGATTCGCCATCGAGGAGATCATCCTCGTCCACGACAACGGCCCCGACCGTTCCGACATGGTGATGCAGGAACTCGAGCGGACCTACCCGCAGGTGCGGGCGGTCTGGCTCAGCCGCAACTTCGGCCAGGACGCGGCGACGATCGCGGGTATGGCGGCGGCGCGGGGCGACTGGATCGTCACCATGGACGAGGACGGCCAGCACGACCCGGCCTTCATCGCCGATTTCCTCGACGCCGCGCTGGCCTCGCGCGCGGACCTGGTCTACTCCAAGCCGTCCAACACCCGCCCGCACGGGTTCCTGCGCAATCTCACCTCGCGCGGCGCCAAGATCGTGCTGGCCACGGTGTTCGCCTTTCCCGATTCCACCCGGTTCGAGAGCTTCCGGCTCATCCGTGGCGACATCGGCCGTCAGCTGGCCGAGGTCGCCGCCAACGGCGCGTACCTGGATGTGGCGCTCACCTGGGTGGTCGGGCGCACGGTGTCGGTGCCGGTGGTGCTGCGCGCCGAGGGCCGCGACGAGTCCGGCTACAACTACCGGCGGCTGTTCTCGCTGTTCTGGAAGATGGTGCTGTGCAGCGGCACCCGCGGCCTGCGGCTGGTCAGCATGCTCGGGGTCTCGCTGGCGCTGGCCGGGGTGATCATGGCCGCGGTGGTCGTGGTGCAGGCGCTGACCAACAACGACAACAACGATCCCGAGGGCTGGGCGTCGATCATCGTCGTGCTGCTGCTGTGCTCGGGGGCGATCCTGTTCTCGCTCGGCCTGATCGCCGAGTATCTCGGTGTGGCGCTGCACATCCTGGTCGGCAAGCCGCTCTACCTGACCGTGCAGACCCCCACCCCGCGCCCGGATACGATGCACACGCCGGCCGCGCACCATCGAATCGAGGCCGCGGTGCCGGCCGCCGCGACCGAGAAGGGGCACCGCGAGTGAGCGACCGCATCATCTTCAGCAGGCCGTTCCGGGCGGCCGCCGAACGCGCCAACCTGATGACCGTGCTCGACTCCGATCACAGCCACGGCGACGGCCAGTTCACCAAGTCGGCCACCGCGCGGATCAAGTCGATCACCGGCGCCGGGCACGCCCTGCTCACCACCTCCTGCACGCACGCGCTCGAACTCGGCGCGCTGCTGCTCGAACTCGGGCCCGACGACGAGGTGATCGTCCCGAGTTTCGCGTTCACCTCCGCGGCCACCGCGATGGCGCTGCGCGGGGCCACCTGCGTGTTCGTCGACATCGACGACAGCACCGGCAATATCGACCCGGCCGCGGCCGCCGACGCCGTCACCGAGCGCACCAAGGCGATCCTGGTGATGCACTACGGTGGCGTCGCCGCCGACATGGCGCCGCTGCTCGAGCTCGCCGCCCAGCACGGCCTGGCCATCATCGAGGACAATGCGCACGGCCTGGGCGGCACCTGGCGCGGCAGGCAGCTGGGCACCATCGGCACCCTGGGCACCCAGAGTTTCCACGACACCAAGAACGTGCACTGCGGAGAGGGTGGCGCGCTGCTGCTCTCCGACGAGATCCTGATGAGCCGCGCCGAGATCATGCGCGAGAAGGGCACCGACCGCGCCCGGTTCCTGCGCGGCCAGGTCGACAAGTACTCCTGGCAGGACATCGGTTCGAGCTATCTGCCCAGCGAACTCAACGCCGCCGTCCTCGACGCGCAGCTGGCCGAGTTCGACACCATCCAGGCGAACCGGCATCGGGTGTGGGACACCTACGCGGCCGCGCTGCCCGGCTGGGCGGCGGCCAACGATGTGCGCCCGATGACCGTGCCGCAGGACCGCGGCCACACCGCGCACCTGTTCTATCTGCGGATGCCCACCGAGGACAGCCGCGACGGCCTCATCCGGCACCTGGCCGGGCAGGGCATCGTCGCGCCGTTCCACTACATCCCGCTGGATTCCAGCCCCGCCGGCCTCAAGTACGGCCGCACCCCGGTGCCGTGCACCCGCTCGGCGAACTTCTCGGCCACCATCCTGCGGCTGCCGCTGTGGCCGATGCTCGACGACGCGCAGCTCGGCCGCGTCGTGGACGCGGTCACCGCCTACCGGGTGTAAGCGTCCCGCGCGGCCTCACAGGC
>NZ_JBSGDP010000096.1:0-14950 GCF_053602435.1 Nocardia sp. NPDC004415 | reverse complement strand
GGCCACACCTTCGGCAAGACCCACGGCGCGGGCCCGGCCGATCACGTCGGCCCCGAGCCCGAGGGCGCCCCGCTCGAGGAGCAGGGTCTGGGCTGGAAGAGCGGCTTCGGCACCGGCGTCGGCGCCGACGCCATCACCTCCGGCCTGGAGGGCATCTGGACGCCCACCCCGATCAGCTGGGACAACAGCTTCCTCGAGACGCTCTACGGCTACGAGTGGGAGCTGAGCAAGAGTCCGGCCGGGGCGCACCAGTGGATCCCGAAGGACGGCGCCGGGGCGGGCACCGTGCCCGATCCGTTCGATCCGGACAAGAAGCAGACCCCGGTCATGCTCACCACCGACCTGTCGCTGCGCGTGGACCCGATCTACGGGCCGATTACCCGGCGCTGGCTGGAGAACCCGGCCGAGTTCGCCGTCGCCTTCGCCCGCGCCTGGTACAAGCTCACCCACCGCGACATGGGCCCGGTCAGCCGCTACCTCGGCCCGCTGGTGCCCTCGGAGGAACTGCTGTGGCAGGACCCGATTCCCGCGCACACCGGTGAGCTCATCGGCGACAGCGACATCGCGGGACTCAAGAGCCTGATCCAGGCCTCGGGGCTCAGCGTCGCCCAGCTGGTCACCACCGCCTGGGCCGCGGCCTCCTCGTTCCGGGGCAGCGACAAGCGCGGCGGCGCCAACGGCGGCCGGATCCGGTTGCAGCCGCAGGCGGGCTGGGAGGTCAACCAGCCCGACGAGCTCGCGCAGGTGATCCGGGTGCTCGAGGGTATCCAGGACACGTTCAACGGGGCAGGCGGGGCGCAGGTGTCCTTCGCCGACCTGGTCGTGCTCGGCGGCGCGGTCGGCGTCGAACAGGCCGCCCAGGCCGCCGGGTTCCCGGTGACGGTGCCGTTCACGCCCGGCCGTACCGACGCCACCCAGGAGCAGACCGACATCGAGTCGTTCTCGGCGCTCGAGACCGCGGCCGACGGTTTCCGCAACTACCTCGCCAAGGACGCCCAGATCCCGGCGGAGTACCTGCTCGTCGACAAGGCGAACCTGCTCACCCTCAGCGCGCCGGAGATGACCGTGCTGGTCGGTGGCCTGCGCGTGCTGGGCGCCAACTACCAGCAGTCCTCGGTCGGCGTGTTCACCGACCGGCCGGGCACGCTGACCAACGACTACTTCGTCAACCTGCTCGACATGGGCACCGAGTGGGCCCCTTCGGCCGGCGACGAGAACGTCTACGAGGGCAAGGACCGCACCACCGGCGCGGTCACCTGGACCGGCAGCCGGGTCGACCTGGTGTTCGGCTCGAACTCGCAGCTGCGGGCCGTGGCCGAGGCCTACGCCACCGACGACGCGAAGGAGAAGTTCGTGCACGACTTCGTCGCGGCGTGGACCAAGGTGAGCGAGCTGGACCGGTTCGACCTGGCCCGCTAGGCCGCTGACAGCGAAACACCCTGTGACTCTTCGGGAGTCACAGGGTGTTTCCCTGTCGCGGACGTCTCAGGCGCCGGACTCGGCCAGCGCGGCGAGGCGGTCCACCGAGGCCTGCAGCTTGTCGGCGGTGGTGGCCTTGGCCCGCACCTGGCGCAGTTCGTCGTGCAGCTCGGTCCAGTCGTAGGTGTGGGTGACCCGGGTGTGGGTGTCGTCGATCGGCTCGAGCTCCCAGCGCCACAGGTGCCCGGGCGGGGTCTTGCCACGCTCGGACGGGTTCCAGGCGATGCGGCGGCCCTCGACGAACTCGACGATGTGGTTGTCCCGGTCGGCGCCGTTGGTGAGGGTGGTGGTGAACACGTCACCGGCGGCGTGGACCCGCTGGCCGGTCACCGCCTCCGCGAGGTTGTCGTTGCCGTCCCAGCGCGGCTGCTGGGCGGGGTCGGCGATCAGTTCGAAGATCACGGCGGCACCGGCCGCGACCTCTCGGGAGGCGTGCACGATGCGGGGTACGTCGATGGTTTCGGTCACCCGGGCGATGCAACCAGCGGCTTCGCGACCCCGCAACCTTTCGGCTCGAGCGCGCGCCTAACTCGTGCGGTGGACGGCGAAGACCGGAATGACCCGGTCGGTCTTCTCCCGGTACTCGGCGAAACCGGGCAGCAGCTCGACCATCCGGTCGAACAGTCGCGTGCGCTCGGGATCGTCGACGAGTTCGGCCTTGCCGGTGTAGGTCTCGCCGGGCACCTCCACGGTGAGCACCGGGTCGGCGAGCAGGTTGTGGTACCAGGCCGGATGCTTGTCGGCGCCGCCGTTGGAGGCGATCAGCACGATCCGGTCGCCGTCGGGCAGGAAGACCAGCGGGTTGGTGACCGGGCGGCCCGATCTCGCGCCGGTGGTGGTGATGATCACCATGTTGTCGCGGCCCTCGAACATGCCGCCCACCCGGCCGCCGTTGGCGCGGAACTCGGCGATCACCTGGTCGTTGAATGCGCTCATACCGGTCCCCAACGCACCGCCCACGCCGTGCATTCCCCGCCGGCCTCGGCATATGCGCCGAGGTAGTGAGGTCCTCTAACGTTCAGGGGTGCTTGGACATTCACACGCGACGAGTGGCGCGCTGGCCTGGGCGGGGACCGCCGCGGCCCTGCCGCTCACCGTCGCCGCTTTCCCCCTGTTCGACAGCGAGACAACCCGATTCGGGATCGCCGAACTGATCATGGGCACCCTGCTCACCGCGGGTGCGGCCCTGCTGCCCGACGCCGATCATCCGAGCGGAACGATCTCGCACGTGCTCGGTCCGGTGACCCATCACCTGTGCCGTTTCATCTCCTGGATCTCCGGCGGGCACCGGCACGGCACCCATTCGCTGCTGTTCGTGGTCGCCGCGGTCGGGGCCACCTGGGCCGGCGAGCACTGGCTCGGCAGACCGTTCACCCTGGGGCTGGTGTTCTTCCTGCTCGCCCTGGCGGTGCGCTCGCTGCACCTGTGCCCACCCGGCAAGAGCTTGCGCACCTACGGCACGGTCATCGTGCTGGCCTCGGCGGGCACCTTCGCCGTGGACCACTGGATCGTCGACCGGCCCGCCTGGCTGCCCATCTGCGTCGGCCTGGGCTGTCTGGCCCACCTGCTCGGCGACTGTCTCACCGATCGCGGCTGCCGCCTGCTGTGGCCCTTCCCCTTCCGCACCCGCATCCCCGTCATCGAGCGGACCGGCAATCGTGTCGAGACCTGGGTGCTCTCGCCGCTGTTCGTGGCCGGAGCGTGCGGTGCGCTGTGGTACGCCATCGTCCACCACGTGTGATCGCCTGCACGGCAAGGACGGTCCCTCCCCCGTCCTTGCCGTTCTTTTTCCCGCGGTTCGATGCAGCCGCATACATGTTTTGATGCGCATATCTGCGTATCGGCATGTAATTTGTGACCGGTCCTACCTGACCCCGCGCCGATCGCTCATCGCTCCCGAATCCGCACCGAACTCCCCGCTTTTCAGTGCACAGTTGTACTCTCAAACCCGTGACGGAGCAGCTCCCCCAACCCCAGGCCGAGGTACAGGCACTCACGCGGCTGGCAGGCGACGAGTTCGTCGGCGCGGTCGACGGGATCGCGGCCATCCACCGGGCCATCTCCGACCGCGTCTTCGCGGCGGTACGCACCGGAGTGGGCGTGGCCGCCGACCCCGTCAAGGTCGTGCACGACGCGATCACCGACAGCGTCTACGCGGTGGTCGGCGGCACGGGGTTCGTGGTGGGCGAGGTGGCGAGCGCGGTGCAGGTGCCCGGTGTCCCCGCGCCGTCACGCACGGTGTGGGGTGCGGGTGTGCTCGCCGCGCTCCAGGGGCTCATCGGCGACGCGCTCGAGGACCAGGCACCGATCCTGGCCTCCCCCATGACCATTCGCGTCGACGGCGTGCCGGTGCCGCCCGAGCAGCTGCCCGCGCACGTCACCGTGCCGACCTCCCGGCTGGTGGTGCTGGTGCACGGGCTGGTGGAGACCGAGCACGCCTGGGGACTCGGCGGCAGGCCCGCCTACGGCGAACTGCTCGAAGAGGACCTCGGCTACACACCGGTCTACGTCCGCTACAACACCGGCCTGCACATCTCCGAGAACGCCGCCCAGCTGGCCGCGCTGCTCGACCGGCTCGTCGCGCACTGGCCGCTGCCGGTGCACGAGATCTGCCTGATCGGTCATTCGATGGGTGGGCTCGTCGCCCGCGGCGCCTGCCATCTGGCCGACCGGCAGGATTCGGAGTGGGTGCGCGCGGTCCGACAGGTGGTCTGCCTGGGTTCGCCGCACCTGGGCGCGCCGCTGGAACAGATCGCGCACTACGCCGCCGCCGCGTTCGACCTGCTGCCCGAGACCCGCCCGCTGGGCGCGCTGCTGCGCAGGCGCAGCGCGGGCATCCGCGATCTGCGCCAAGGCTCGCTGGTCGACGAGGACTGGCGCGACCTCGACGCCGACGCCCTGCGCGCCCGCGCGGTGCAGGAGGTGCCGCTGCTCGCGCACGCCGACCACTACTTCGTCACCGCGACGATCACCCGCAGTCCGCGGCATCCGGTGGGCCGCATCGTCGGTGACGGCCTGGTGCTCGGCGGCAGCGGCTCCGGGCGCGGCCGCACCCGCCGCATCGCGCTCGACGGCGTGAACGGTCTGCACGTCCCCTCGGCCAATCATTTCAGCCTGCTCAACCACGAGGCGGTCTACCGCGCGCTGCGCGGGTGGCTGTCGAGCGCCCCCCGCAGAGCGGCCCGGGTGGATACGCTGTGGCCATGACTCTCGACCACGGCGACCCCGGCGACGCACCCGCCATCCCGCTGCCGACCACTCCCCTGGCCAACGAGGCGCAGCCCTCCGCCGCCGAGGAGGCACGAACCATCGCGGCCGCGACCAATATCGGCACCCTGGCCAGCCTCACCGCCGACGGGGCACCGTGGGCCTCGTTCATCACCTACGGCCTGCTCGACGGCGCCCCCGTGCTCAGCGTCTCGCGGCTGGCCGAGCACGGCCGCAATCTGGCCGCCGACCCGCGCGCCAGCATCGCGATCGTCACCCCCGACATTCCCGCGGATCCGCTGGCGGGCACCAGGATCACTCTCGCCGGCGTCGTGGAGCGACCCGTGGGCGCCGAGGCCGAGGCCGCGCGCGCCGCGCATCTCGCGGCGATCCCCGCGGCGAAGTACTACATCGACTACAGCGACTTCACCCTGTGGGTACTGCGGGTCCAGCGGGTGCGCTGGGTCGGCGGCTACGGCCGGATGGATTCGGCCTCGGCCGCGGAATACCTCGCCGCGGAACCGGATCCGATCGTGCCCCGCGCCGCGCCAGGAATCGCGCACCTCAACGCCGACCATGCCGAGGCGCTGCTGGCGATGGCACAGCACCTCGGCGGGTTCCCCGACGCCACCGCCGCGAGCTGCGAACGCGCCGACCGCTACGGCCTGCAATTGCGCGTCGAGACACCCCGCGGCGTGGCCCGGACCCGCGTCGGCTACGCCCAGCCGCTCACCGAGATCGGTGAACTCCGTTCGGCGACGGTCGAATTGGCCAAGCTGGCCCGCGCCGCGAGCTGACGCGGGGTCCGCCGGCTCAGACCCCGCAGTTCAGACCCAGAGCGCGGCGACGAGCACATTGAGGATGGCCAGCCCACCCGCGGCGTCGGTCATCCAGTCGGCTCGCTCGCCGCGCTTGGCGTCGGCCCGCGCGATCTCGGCGAACGCGCAGACCACCACCGCGATCGCGAGTTTCACCGCCAGCTTGGTGGTGTTCGGGTCCTTGTCCAGCGAGTCGAGGCCGGAGGCCAGCCCGGCCAGCACGATGCCGGTGATCAGCTGAGCGCGCGCTCCCCACACCATCAGTTCCGAGACCGCGGGCCGCCCGGCGACGTAGCCACCCACCACGGCGGCCATCCCGAGCAGATGCGTGACAACCACCAGGTTGTAAACGAAATCCATGAACGCCGAGCGTAGTAGAGACGACAGCGGCCGGTACCCGAAGGCACCGGCCGGTCGCGGCGGACTCGCGCGGCTGTCCTACACCTGCGCGTCGAGCAGATGCGCGTCCTTGCGGACGCCGAAGGCGGTGATGATCTCCATGATGCCGATGATGATCAGGAAGATGCCGACCACCAGGACCAGGGTCGCCACGGAACTGATCGGCCACACGATCAGCACCACACCGGCGATGGCACTGAGCAGACCGTAGAAGATCTGCCAGCCGCGGCCGGGGACGCCCTTCTCGGCGATCGCGGCGAACAGCATCGCCACCCCGCGGAACAGCCAGCTGATGCCGATGAACAGCCCCAGCAGCACGATCGAGGTGAGGTCGTCGCGGAAGCAGAACACACCGATGATCAGCGACAGCACACCGCTGATGAAGGAGAGCACCCGGAAGCTGGTGCTGGGCAGGTGGGTGAAGGCGGCGATCAGCTGGAAGATGCCGCTGACCACCATATAGATGCCGAACAGCACGCCCGCCACGAGCAGCGACGGACCGGGCCAGACCAGGACGATGATGCCCAGCACCACCGCGAGGAGGCCGGTGACCAGAATTGTTTGCCAGGTCTTCTTGGCAAGAGCCGCGATTGGACTCTCCAACACGGTATTTGTCGTCATGACGAGATGTTATGCCCGGTTGCTCTGGTTTTCCCAGCATTAGCTGGAGCTGTGATCGTGTCGCGACCGCGCCGACGGCGACGACGGCCACACCTGCACGAACGTTTGGTGCGCACAGCCGTCGGGTAGCACAAAGAAGTGTCGGTTGTACTCGTGCTGCAAGCTCGGGGCCTCGGTGATCTGCTCGCCGCGGTCCCGGCTCTGCGTGCCCTGCGCCGGGCCGAACCACGCAGCCGGATCATCCTGGCTGCTCCGCATCGATTGGAGCGCGTCGTCGACCTGATCTCCTCGGTCGACGAACTCGTGCCCACCGCCGATCCGGCCGCCCTCATCTGGGACGGCCCCGCCCCCGAGCTGGCCGTCAACCTGCACGGCCCCGACGGCGCGAGCGCGCGGGCCCTGGCCGACACCGGCGCCGCGCGGATCATCGGGCACCGCACCCCCGAACTGCCGAAACTGGCGGGCCCGCGCTGGGATCCGGACGTGCACGTGGTGGACCGCTGGTGCAAGCTGCTCGAGTTCGAGGGGATCGCCGCGGATCGCCGCAATCTCGGGCTGGTCCCGCCGGTGGCCTCCATCAGCCGCCGCGACAGCGTGGTCGTCCACATCGGCGCGGGCGCCCCCGCCCGCCGCTGGCCGCCGGAGCGCTTCGCCGCGGTGGTCCGCCATCTGCTGGTCCTCGGCCGGGGCGTGGTCCTCACCGGCGACCCGTTCGAACGCGAGATCGCGCGGGAGGTGGCCGCCCAGGCGGGCCTGCCCGACGACCGTGTCCTGGCGGGCAGGCAGAACCTCACCGATCTGGCCGCGACCGTGGCCGAGGCCGCGCTGGTGATCAGCGGCGACACCGGCGTCGCGCACCTGGCCACGGCCTTCGGCACCCGGACCGTGCTGCTGTTCGGCCCCACACCGCCGCGCCGGGGTGGCCCACCGGCGCATCTGCTGGGCAGGCACGCGGTGCTCTGGGCCGGACAGGTCGGCGATCCCGACGCCCGCACGCCCGACAGCGGCCTGCTGCGCATCGGCGTGCCCGAGGTGCTCGCCGCGGTGGACGCGCAGCTGGACAAGCAGGACTGGGCCGAGTCGACCAAGTCCTCCCGTTATCGCCGGGTCGGCTGAGCGGGGAAGCCGCCGGTGGCATCGCGCAACGCGGCGGCATGGGCGGCCAGCGCACTGGGCCAGAACCGCTCGAGATAGTCGCGGGCGTCGCTGAGCCCGCGCGGGTCCAGGGAGTAGAGGTGGCGGTTGCCGTCGCGGCGCATGGCCACCAGGTGCGCTTCGCGCAGCACCTTCAGGTGCTGGGAGGCGGCCGAGCTGGTGATCCCGGTGGCGGCGGCGAGCTCGGCCACCGACCGCGCGCCCGGGGGCAGCGACTCGAAGATCGCGCGCCGGGTGGGGTCCGACAGGGCGGTGATGGCCCGAACTCCGTTAGCGTCCACTGAATCAGTGTGCGCCGTTTCCGCAGGTCCGGCAATGATCTTGGACTCGACGCATTTCCCCCGGTCGTCATCGGAATGTAGACAGTTCGTTATGTCGCCGTTATAGATCAACTGGGGTTATAGCGGTTCGTGATCGCAGCCACAGGATTCGCCGCCGAGGTCACGGCTTCGATACGTTCGAGACATGTTCGTGACCAACCCGTTATCTGCTCGCGTCTCCGACGCCTTCGCCGGTCGCTGGGGAGGCGTTGTCGCGGGTGCGGTGGCCCTGTCCGCGCTCGTCGGCACCTCCGTCGCCACCTTCGGCGACCACGAGACCCCGGCTCCCACCACCATCGCGGCCAGCAGCACCGAGGCCGTCGCCCAGGGCCAGTCGCCCTACCGTTTCACCTCGTACACTCCCGCCGAGGCCCAGGGCCCGCAGGGCGAGGCACCCGCCTCCGCCCCGATCGCGTGGGAAGAGCACCGCGAAGCGGTCGCCCTGCCCCTGCCCGAGATCCCGTTCATCGCGCCGCGACCGCACACGGTCCGCCCGGTCAACGGCCGGTTGACCTCGTACTTCGGCGCCCGCTGGGGTGCCGCGCACAACGGCATCGACTTCGGCGATCCGATCGGCGCGCCGATCTTCGCCGTCACCGACGGTACAATCATCGAGACCGGTCCCGCCACCGGCTTCGGCCTGTGGGTCCGCGTCCAGCAGGACGACGGCACCATCGGCGTGTTCGGTCACGTCAACGAGATCCTCGTCCAGACCGGCCAGCAGGTGAAGGCGGGCGATGTGATCGCCACCGTCGGCAACCGTGGCAATTCCACCGGTCCTCACCTGCACTACGAGGTGCACGTGCCGGACGGCTCGCTCTACGGCGCCCCGATCGACCCGCACCCGTGGCTCGCCGCGCGTGGCGTCGACGCCGGTGTCGCCCAGGACTGAGCCTCACACCCCACTGATCGCGTCCCCGTGCTCGATCAGGAACTCCCGTAGCCGCGTGACCGCGAGTGTCGGCCGATGGTCTCCCGAGACCAGGCCGATCTCGCGGTCGCGTTCGCCATCGATGCGCACGACCGCCAGGTCCGGCTGCGGCAGCTCCGCCACGGGCAGCAGCGCCACCCCGAGCCCGAGGGCGACCAGGGCGCGCACGGTCTCGAATTCGGTGATCTCGAACAGCACGCGCGGGGTGAATCCCGCGGCGGCGCACCAGGTGTCGAGCAGTGCGCGCAGGTGATAGCTGGGCGGGTTGGCGATGAAGGCCGCGTCGGCGAGCTCGGCCAGGTCGATCCGGGTGCGGGTGGCCAGCGGATGCGTGCGGGCCACGTGCAGCTCGATGCGCTGACGGCCCAGGTCGATCGAGGGCAGGTCGGGCGGCGGCGGGATCATCACCGCCAGGTCGAGCCTGCCTTCGCGCACCTGTTCGGCCAGTTCCTCGCCGTGGGCCTGTACGAGATGCAGGCGGACCCGCGGCGCGCGGGTGTGGAACTGGGCGAGCAGTGACGGGATGCTCACCGGGCCCAGGGTGAGCGGGAAGCCGAAGCGGACCAGGCCGCTGTCGGGGTCGGCGTCGGCGCGCACCCGGTGCACCGCGTCATCGAGGGCGCGGACCACGCCCCGCGTCTGTTCGTGCAGGTCGCGGCCCTGCGGTGTCAGCGTGACGCCGCGTCCGACCGGCTGGAACAGCGCCACCCCGAGGGCCTGTTCGAGCGCGCGGATCCGGCGGCTCATCGAGGACTGCGGCATCCCGAGGCGCTCGGCCGCGCGGGTGAAGTGGCCGTCGGTGGCCGCGGCGTCGAAGGCGGCCAGCAGCGGTGCCAGTGCCTGCGCGCCGGGCTCGGCCGAATCATCCATATCCGGATCATATCCCCGGCGATTCCGTGTTGGACGGATCACTGCGGGCGGCGTGACGATGGTCGGACATCGCATACGGGAGGTTTCCGATCATGGCCGCTACGACATCCACACCGCGCGAATCCGCCGAGGTCCTCGACGCCGTCCTGATCGGTGGCGGCGTCATGTCGGCCACCCTCGGCGCGCTGTTGGGCACGCTGGCACCGGACTGGTCGATCGCGCTGTTCGAACGGCTCGGTGAGCCCGCCGCGGAGAGCAGTCATCCGTGGAACAACGCGGGCACCGGCCATTCCGGGTTGTGCGAACTCAACTACATGCCCGACCCGGCCGACGGCACCCGCGCCGCGGGGATCGCCGGCCAGTTCGCGCTGTCGCGCCGGTTCTGGTCGGCCCTGGCGCGTCGCGGCGAACTCGATCCGGGCTGCTTCCTCACC
Source organism: Nocardia sp. NPDC004415 (assembly GCF_053602435.1). Lineage (NCBI taxonomy): Bacteria > Bacillati > Actinomycetota > Actinomycetes > Mycobacteriales > Nocardiaceae > Nocardia > Nocardia sp. NPDC004415. The sequence continues at coordinate 4,716 of NZ_JBSGDP010000096.1, read as the reverse complement.
GCGACCCCGCACGTCACCGTGGTCTTCGGCGAACGCGACATCGCCTACCTACGGCAACGCCACGCCACGCTCAGCGCGCTCCCGGAGTTCGCTGGACTCGACTACACCGAGGACCGCGCGGTGATCGCCGACTGGGCCCCGCTGCTGGTGCGCGGACGCGCCGTCGACGAGCCGATGGCCGCCACCCGGCACACCGCGGGTACCGATGTCGACTTCGGCGCGCTGACCCGGTCGCTGCTGTCGACCATGACCGACGCGGGTCATGCCGTGCGGCTGCACCGCGAGATCACGGGGCTCCGGCGCGACGCCGACGGCCTGTGGACGGTGCGCGGGCGCGATCTCGGCAGCGGGCGGCGCTTCACCGTGCGGACCCGGTTCGTGTTCGTCGGCGCGGGTGGCTACGCGCTGCGGCTGCTCCAGCGCGCGAAGCTGCCCGAGGTGCGCGGGTACGGGGTGTTCCCGCTGGGCGCGCAGTTCCTGCGCACCGACGATCCGGCAGTGGTGGCCGAGCACCGGGCCAAGGTCTACAGCCAGGCCGATCTCGGTGCGCCGCCGATGTCGGTGCCGCACCTGGACCGGCGCGAGGTCGACGGCACGGGCGCCCTGCTGTTCGGGCCCTACGCCACCTTCAGCACCCGGCTGCTGCGCTACGGCAAGCTCACCGATCTGTTCACCACGATCCGCCCGCACAACATCGTGCCGCTGGTCGCGGCCGGACTGCAGAACCTCGGCCTGGTCCGCTACCTGATCGGTCAGCTCCTGGCCTCGCCGCGCCGCAAGTTCGCCCAGCTCCAGCGGTTCTATCCCACCGCCGACCCCGCCGACTGGGAACTGGTCCAGGCCGGCCAGCGGGCGCAACTGGTGAAGCCGGACCCGCGCCGCGGTGGCGTGCTCGAGTTCGGCACCGAACTGGTCACCGGCGCCGACGGCACGATCGCGGGGCTGCTCGGGGCCTCCCCCGGTGCCTCGATCGCGCCCGCGATCATGCGGGATCTGCTCGACCGATGCTTTCCGCACCGGCGCTACGAGTGGGCGCCCCTGCTCGCCGAACTGCTGCCCGAGGACGCCGTCGAGGTGTGACCGGTGGTCAGCGGTCCGCGCGCAGGGCCCCGAGCAGGCGGTGACAGCGAGCGGTCATCTCGGCCGCGGTCTGCTCGGGGTGCCGCAGCCACCACAGCACCAGCGAGGTCACCGCGCCCATCCAGACGTCGGTGAGCGCGGACAGGTCGACCGGATCGGTGATGTCCACCGCGGCGATGGCGTCGGCGACGCCGCGGGCCGCCTGCGCGGCGATGCGCCTGCGCGCCGCGCGGGAGGCCTCGGCGACCGGGCCGTCGTCGGGGTGGGAGCGGTCGAACAGCACGGTCCAGTCGTGCGGGCGCGGTTGCAGCGCCGCGAAGATCGCGTCGAGGGTGCGCTCGGCCTTGGACAGGCCGCCGGGGCCGGTGATCGCGCCCTCGATGGCGTCGTAGAGGACCGTGGCCGCGCGCTCGACACACGCGATGTAGAGGCCCTCCTTGGAGTGGAAATAGGTGTAGACCAGCGGCTTGGACACCCCGGCTCGCGCGGCGACATCGGCCAGCGACAGGCCCGCGTAGCCCACGCGGCCGATCTCGGCCGCGGCCGCGTCGAGAATCTGCTGTTCGCGTTCGGGACGCGGGACGCCCTTGGTTCCGGCTGTGCTCACCGGTCCATCCAACCATCGGCCGGGGCCCGCGATTGACTCCAGCCTGACCCCTTTGTAATTTACTTATTAGTAAATTAGCCGGTGTCATCATCCGACAGGAGATCCTGTGTTCACCGAACTCGCCCGATCGGTCTTGCTCAATCCGCCCGCGCTCCCCCGCGCGCTGGCCCAGCTGGTCCTCGGTGAACGCCACGAGATCGCGGGCCGGACCGTGGTACTGACCGGCGCGTCCTCCGGTGTGGGTAAGGCCGCCGCGCATGCCCTCGCCCGGGCGGGCGCCCGGGTGATCCTGGTGGCCCGCACCCCCGAGCCGCTGGCGGCGGTCCGCGACGCGGTGCGCGCCGAGGGCGGCGACGCCGAGATGATCCCCTGCGATCTCGCCGACGCCGAGCAGACCGACGAACTGGTGAAGACCCTGCTCGAGCGGTACGGCCGGATCGACGTGCTGGTCAACAACGCGGGCCGGTCGATCCGCCGCGGCGCGGCCGAGGCCACCGACCGCTTCCACGACTACGAGCGGACCATGGCGCTGAACTACTTCGGCGCCGCCCGGCTCACCATGGGCCTGCTGCCGTCCATGCTCGAAGTGGGCGACGGGCACATCGTCAATGTGGCGACCTGGGGTGTCGCGGCCGGGTCGATGCCGCTGTTCACCGCCTACCACGCGTCCAAGGCGGCACTCGGCGCGTTCGGGCGCAGTCTCGGCGCGGAGACCAGGGCGCGCGGGGTGCACGTCACCACGCTGGGGTTCCCGCTGGTGCGCACCGAGATGATCGCGCCCACCGGCAAATACGACGACGCGGCGGCACTGTCGGCCGAGGACGCGGCCGCCTGGATCCTCACCGCGATCCGCACCCGCCCGATCGAGCTCTACCCGCGCTACACCCGGGTCCTGCAGACCCTGGCCACGATCTCACCCCGCGGGGTCGACGCCGCCATCTGGCGGATGGGGATCTGACCCCTAGAACCCGGGTAAGGCCGACCCCCTACCCGGGTACGGGCGGGGATCCCGCTCCGCAGCGGGAGGTGTTGGGGCACACCGGATTCCTACCGTCGAACCATGGCGACGATGGATTTCCCCCGCTCCCTGCCCCGCTTCCCGTTCACGGCCGCGCGGCCCCGCGACGGGGCGCCCTGGCACCTGCCGCTGCTGGTGAACGCCGCGGTGATGACCGCGCTCGTCCTCGTGTCGACGATCGGCATGCTCGTCGACCACCGGGAACTGCTCGGCGAGTCGGTCTGGCTCAAACCGGCCAAATTCGGTCTCGCGTTCGCGGTGTACGGGCTGACGCTGGCCTGGATCCTGCGATTGCCACATCGCGGCAGGCGGGTGACGTGGTGGCTGGGCACGATCATCGCGGTCACCGGGATCGCCGATGTCGGGTTCATCGCGTTGCAGGCCGCGCGGGGCACATTCAGCCATTTCAACACCGCCACCGATCCGGTGAACCGGATCGGTCAGCAGGTGTTCGCCTCCGGCGTGCCCGGCCTGTTCCTGGCGACTCTGGTGCTGGCACTGATCATCTCGTGGCAGAAGCTCGCCGACCGGCCGACCCGGATCGCGCTCAAGGCCGGGCTGTGGCTGGCGGTGACCGGCATGATGCTGGGCTATCTGATGGGATACACCGGCCCGCAACTGGTCCGGCAGTCCGACGGCACCGTGGTCGGCCTGATGGCAGGCCACACCGTGCGGCCCGATGCCCCGGCCGACGCCGCCCGCGACGGGCTCGGCGCGATGCCGATCACCCACTGGAGTACCACCGGCGGTGATCTGCGCGTCCCGCATTTCGTCGGGCTGCACGGCATCCAGGTGCTGCTGGTGCTGGCCGTCGCCCTGACCGCGCTGGCCCCGCGCCACCGCTGGCTGCGCGCGGAGTCCACCCGCGCCGCGCTGCTCGGGGTGGCGGTGATCGGCTATTTCGGGCTGCTGACGCTGGTGCTCTGGCAGGCGCTGCGCGGCCAGCCGCTCACCGCACCCGACGCGGGCACCCTCGCCGCGGCCGCGGCGGTGGCCCTGTTCGTCGGCGGCGGTGTCACCGCGGTGTACCGGCGCGCCCGGGTCACGGCCCCGCGGTAGCGGTCAGCGCAACCGCTCGGCCTCGCGGGCCAGCTCCACCAGGGTGGCGCTGAGCTGGGCGAGTTCGGCCGCGTCGGCGCCCTCACCGACCGCGGTCGCCACGTCCTCGGCGGCGCAGCGGGCAGCGAACCACCGATCCGCCAGGTCGGTGACCTCCTGGGCGGACAGCACCACCGCGTCCTCCGGAATCCCGGTCCCCTTCAGACTGCTCCGGTGCTCGTAGGCCCGCTGCCTGCACGACTGGCGGCAATACCGGCGACGACGACCCGATTCGGAATCCACGATCTCCCGCCCACACCACTGGCAGGACAGCAGGCGACTGCGCGACATGCTGCGAAACCCTAGCCGCCCGGCCCGGGTTCCGCCGCGCAGGTCTCGCTCAGCGGGCAACGACTACAATGGAACAGTTCAGACTTCTAGCGCGTTGACGTAGAACAAGCCGGTTCTCGGCCCGCCTCGATTCTGGACTGACCGAAGGGTGCGACGAAGGAGTACCCGCAGGGAGGGAAGAATCGAGGCCCCGGGGGCCGAGAACCCGCGGCGCCAGCCGCCAAAGACAGGGAGCACACATGGCAGATCGCGTACTCCGAGGCAGTCGGCTCGGAGCGGTGAGCTACGAGACCGATCGCGACCACGACCTGGCCCCGCGCCGGATCGCCCGCTACCGCACCGACAACGGTGAGGAGTTCGACGTCCCGTTCGCCGACGACGCGGAGATCCCGCCGACCTGGCTGTGCCGTAACGGCCAGGAGGGTCAGCTGATGGAGGGCACCTCGGTGGAGACCAAGAAGGTCAAGCCGCCGCGGACCCACTGGGACATGCTGCTGGAGCGTCGCAGCAAGGAAGAGCTCGAGGAGCTGCTCAAGGAGCGCCTCGACCTGCTCAAGACCCGCCGCCGCGGGTAGCGCGGAGAATCGATACGCCGAGGGCCGCCTCCCGATCGGGAGGCGGC
>NZ_JBSGDP010000095.1:0-15106 GCF_053602435.1 Nocardia sp. NPDC004415 | reverse complement strand
GTGTGGCCCCCCCTATGAGTTGGGGGGGTTCTTCTCGGTGGGGGGGGGGGGGGGCCCCCCGGGCCCCCCCCGACTCGGGTGCAGTGATTCAGGAGCGGGCGATGGTGGACCAGCCGGCTACTTCTTCGGGGGTGCGGGGGCCCGGGCCGGTGTAGATGGCGGCGGGGCGGACCAGCTTGCCCAGCTGCTTCTGTTCGAGGATGTGGGCGCACCAGCCTGCGGTGCGGCCGCAGGTGAACATGGCGGGCATCATGTGGGCGGGGACTTCGGCGAAGTCGAGGATGACGGCGGCCCAGAATTCGACGTTGGTCTCGATGGCGCGGTCGGGGCGGCGTTCGCGGAGTTCGGCGAGGGCGGCCTGTTCGAGGGCGGCGGCGACTTCGAAGCGGGGGGCGTCGAGGCGCTGGGCGGTGGCGCGCAGCACGCGGGCGCGGGGGTCCTCGGCGCGGTAGACGCGGTGGCCGAAGCCCATCAGCTTCTCTTTGCGGTCCAGGATGCCCTTGACCAGGGCGCGGGCGTCGCCGGACTGCTCGACCGCTTCGATCATCGGCAGTACGCGGGCGGGGGCGCCGCCGTGCAGCGGGCCGGACATGGCGCCGATCGCGCCGGACAGCGAGGCGGCCACGTCGGCGCCGGTGGAGGCGATGACGCGGGCGGTGAAGGTGGAGGCGTTCATGCCGTGCTCGGCGGCGGAGACCCAGTAGGCGTCGATGGCCTCGGTGTGACGCGGGTCCGGGTCACCCTTCCAGCGGGTCATGAAACGTTCGGTGACGGTGGTGCATTCGTCGATCTTGCGCTGCGGGACGGCGGGCTGATAGATGCCGCGCGCGGACTGCGCCACATACGACAGCGCCATCACCGAGGCGCGGGCGAGGTTCTCGCGGGCGGTCTCGTCGTCGATGTCGAGCAGCGGCTCGTAGCCCCAGATCGGGGCGAGCATGGCCAGGCCGGCCTGCACGTCGACGCGCACGTCACCGGTGTGCACCGGCAGCGGGAAGGGTTCGGCGGGCGGCAGACCGCGACCGAACGCACCATCGACCAGCAGGGCCCAGACATCGCCGAAGGTGACGCGGTTGGCGACCAGATCCTCGATGTCCACGCCGCGATATCGCAGCGCGCCACCGTCCTTGTCCGGCTCGGCGATATCGGTGGTGAAGGCCACCACGCCTTCCAATCCGCTGACGAAATCCTGGGGTACCGCGCTGGCCGTCATGGTGACTCTCCTTGCCGGGAAATGCCGATCTTCCTGAACGATAGACCTGTGGATACCCGCTGGTAACCCCGCCCCTCACCCGGCCGTGACAAGGGCCACCGGCGGGGTCGGCGTAGCGTTTGTGACCATGCGTGACCCGGAACCCCTCGCGGGCGATCTCGCCGCGATGCGCGTCGACTACGGCGACCCACTGGCCGTGCCCACCACCGAAGCCGATCTCGACGAGAGCTGGGTGGCGGGCGGCTGGGAACCGTTGCTGCGGAACTGGATCGACCAGGCCAGGAGCCTGGGCGTGGCCGAACCCAACGCCATGGTGTTGGCCACCGTCTCGCTGACCGGCCCGGTGCCGCGCCCGGTCGCGCGCACGGTGCTGTGCAAGGGTCTCGCGCCCGAGGGCGTCACCTTCTATACGAACTACGACTCGGCCAAGGGCGAGCAGCTCGCCGGCGATCCCTATGCCGCGGCCACCTTCGTCTGGCCCTCGCTGGCCCGGCAGGTGCACGTGCGCGGGCGCACCGAACGGGTGCCCGCGGAGGTGACGCTGGCCTACTGGCAGGCGCGTCCGCGCGAGTCGCGGCTGGGCGCGTGGGCCTCGCAGCAGTCGCGTCCGGTCGCCGCGCGGGCCGATCTCGATCGGGCGCTGGCCGAGACCACGGCCCGCTTCGCCGACGTGGCCGACATCCCCGTGCCCCCGCACTGGGGTGGGTATCTGCTGCGGCCCGACGAGGTGGAGTTCTGGCAGGGCAGGCGCGGTCGCCTGCACAACCGCATCGTGGTGCGCCTCGACGGCGCGCACCCGACCGTCGAGCGCCTGCAGCCGTGAGTGGGCTATCTCACCGAGAAAAATCGTGGGACGTTTAGAGGTGCACTGGCTAACGTGCCGTAAGTGAAACTGCTCGCCGACACCGAACCCCTGCGCAATCGCGACTATCGCAGGCTCTGGACCACCAATATCGTCACGGTCGTCGGCGCGCAGCTCTCGGTGGTCGCCGTGCCGCAGCAGATCTTCCAGATCACCGGCAGCTCCGGCTATGTCGGCCTGGCCGGGCTGTTCGGCCTGGTGCCGCTGGTGGTGTTCGGGCTGTGGGGCGGGGCGCTGGCCGACGTGATGGACCGGCGCACGCTGCTGGTGATCACCACCGCGGGCACCGGCGCCACCGCCGTCGCGTTCTGGGTGCAGGCCGCGCTGGGGATGAGCAATGTGTGGCTGGTGCTGGGGTTGTTCGCGGTGCAGCAGGCGTTCTTCGCGGTCAACCAGCCCACCCGCAGCGCCGCCATCGCGCGGATGCTGCCGCCGGAGCAGATCGCGGCGGCCAGTTCGCTGTCGATGACGGTGCAGAACGTCGGCATGATCGCCGGTCCGGTGCTGGCCGGGCTGCTCATCCCGGTGCTCGGCCTGCCGACGCTGTATCTGCTCGACGCCATCGCCCTGCTCGCCACGCTGTGGGCGGTGAGCAAGCTGCCGTCCTTCCCGCCGACCGGCGACCAGCGCCGGGCCGGGCTGCGTACGGTGATCGACGGGTTCCGCTATCTCACCGCCCAGCGCATCCTGCTGGCCTCCTTCGTCGTCGACATCATCGCCATGGTCTTCGGCATGCCCCGCGCGCTGTTCCCGCAGATCGCGCACGAGACCTTCCACGACCCGGCCGAGGGCGGCGTCGCGCTGGGCCTGCTGTTCGCCGCGATCTCGGCGGGCGCGGTACTGGGCGGGGTGTTCTCCGGCTGGGTGCCGCGCATCCGCAGGCAGGGGCTGGCGGTGATCGTGTGCATCGCGATCTGGGGCGTGGCGATGGTCGGGTTCGGGCTGGCCGTCGGGCTGACCGGGCACCTGTTCGGGCTGGGGGTGTGGCTGTGGATCGCGGTGGCGTTCCTGGCGCTGGGCGGCGCGGTGGACATGATCTCGGCGGCCCTGCGCACGGCGATGTTGCTCAATGTGTCCACCGACGAGATGCGCGGCCGGTTGCAGGGGGTGTTCATCGTGGTCGTCGCAGGTGGGCCGCGCATCGGTGATGTTGCCCACGGTTTCGCCGCGGCGAGCCTGGGTACCGCTGTAGCTGCCGCCGGTGGTGGAGTTCTGGTGGTGATCGGCGTGGTGCTGGCCGCGCTGGCCTTCCCCGCGTTCGTGCGGTACCAGGTCAGCCGGGCGCACTCCGGCGCCGCCACCGGATGACCACCGCGACGGCGGGTCGGCAGACCTCACCGCCGATCGGCTCCGGTGTGAGAACACCCCAGGGTAACCCTGATTGTTCAGCTCGCCCGAACAACAGCTAGCGTTACGTCAAGCGCACCGTATGCCGACCGCATCGGGGCTGACGGTTACACGCCGGGTTTCAGGGCCCGGCGAGAATCTCAACTAGCCTGAGAGGGATCCTTCCGTGCCCGCTGAGAACATCACCAACGTCGCCGAGGACGCCAAGGCGGTACTGCAGTACCCCGGCGGCGAGTTCCCGATGACGGTCACCACGGCCGCCGAGGGCAACAACGGACTCGACCTCGGCAAGCTGCTGTCCAGCACCGGTTACGTCACCTACGACCCCGGTTTCATGAACACCGCGTCGACCAAGTCGGCCATCACCTACATCGACGGTGAAGCGGGCATCCTGCGCTACCGCGGATACCCGATCGACCAGCTCGCGGGCCGCTCGACCTTCATCGAGGTCAGCTACCTGCTCATCTACGGCGAGCTGCCGACCCAGGCCCAGCTCGACGACTTCACCGACCGCATCCGCCGCCACACGCTGCTGCACGAGGACCTCAAGCGGTTCTTCGACGGCTTCCCGCGCAACGCGCACCCGATGCCGGTGCTGTCCTCGGCGGTCAACGCGCTGTCGGCCTACTACCAGGACTCGCTGGACCCGCGCGACCCCGAGCAGGTCGAGCTGTCCACCATCCGCCTGCTGGCCAAGCTGCCCACCATCGCGGCCTACTCGTACAAGAAGTCGGTCGGCCAGCCGTTCCTCTACCCGGACAACTCGCTGAGCCTGGTCGAGAACTTCCTGCGGATGACCTTCGGTTTCCCGGCCGAGCCCTACGAGGTCGACCCGGAGATCGCCGCCGCGCTGGACATGCTGCTGATCCTGCACGCCGACCACGAGCAGAACTGCTCCACCTCGACCGTGCGCCTCGTCGGTTCCTCCGACGCCAACCTGTTCACCTCGGTGTCCGGTGGCATCAACGCGCTGTGGGGCCCGCTGCACGGCGGCGCCAACCAGGCCGTGCTGGAGATGCTCGACGAGATCAAGGCCAACGGCGGCGACGTCAAGGAATTCATCCGCAAGGTCAAGAACAAGGAAGACGGCGTGAAGCTCATGGGCTTCGGGCACCGCGTCTACCGCAACTACGACCCGCGCGCCACCCTGGTCAAGCAGGCCGCCGACAAGATCCTGTCGAAGATCGGCGGCGACGACCAGCTGCTCGACATCGCCAAGCAGCTCGAAGAGGCCGCCCTCACCGACGACTACTTCGTCTCGCGCCGCCTGTACCCGAACGTCGACTTCTACACCGGCGTCATCTACCGGGCCATGGGCTTCCCGACCCGCATGTTCACCGTGCTGTTCGCCATGGGCCGCCTGCCGGGCTGGATCGCGCACTGGCGCGAGATGCACTCCGAGCCGCTGAAGATCGGCCGCCCGCGCCAGATCTACACCGGTTACGGTGAGCGTGACTACCTCGACATCGGCACCCGCTGATCTCGACCACCGTCACTGGCGACAACGCAACCTATCGAAGGGGATAGCCGAATGACCAAGCCGGAGATCGAATTCCAGGAGGGCCCCGCGCCCACCGAGCTCGTGATCAAGGACCTCGTCGAGGGCGAAGGCAAGGAAGCGGTGCCCGGCGGCACCGTCGAGGTGCACTACGTCGGTGTCGAGTTCGAGACCGGCGAGCAGTTCGACTCCTCGTGGGACCGCGGCGAATCGATCACCTTCCCGCTGCGCGGCCTGATCCAGGGCTGGCAGGACGGCATCCCCGGCATGAAGGTAGGCGGCCGCCGTCAGCTGACCATCCCGCCGGAGCTGGCCTACGGTCCGGCCGGTGCCGGACACGGTCTCTCGGGCAAGACCCTGGTCTTCGTGATCGACCTGCTCGACGCGAACTGACCCTGACACCGCACCGCGGCCCACCTTCCCCCGGAAGGTGGGCCGCGGTCGTTGTGTCTACTTGTTGAGCATCGGCGAGTTCATCTTGCTGCACAGCCAGCGGTCGCCGACCTTGCGCATGGTCATCTCGATGACGAAGGTCTGCTTGTCCTCCACCGGCTGGGTGACCGAGCGGCGGAACTGGGACATGATGTCGACGATGACGATCTCGTCGCCGTCGCCGGACTTGTAGAAACACTCCAGGTCCTCGACGCGGGAACTCACCTGCGCCGTCCGCATCGCCTGGCCCAGCGCCTGGGACGCGTTGTCGAATTCCGTCTTGTACGGGTCGGTCGCGCCAGCGGATGATCGCGCGAGGTAGCCGTCCAGGTCGGCGGAGTCGTAGGTCGACACCACGCGCGCGTAGTCGCAACTGGCCACGCGGGCGGCTTCCCGGTTCGCGGTCGTCTGGGCCAGGGCGGCCGCCGCGGGGTCGGGTGCGGGCGGTTCCGGCCAGAGCGCGGCGGCGACGCCCGCGACGACGCCGCCCGCCAGCACCATGCCGCCGAGTCCGGTGGCGAGGGCGGCGGGCCACACCTTGCGCGGAGTGGTTGGTGGCTGCGGCGGCCAGCTCGACTGCGCGGGATAGGCCCCGGATGGGACCGGGCCGGGTGGCGGCGCGTAGCCCGGCTGTTGCGGCGGCGCGTAGCCCGGTTGCGGTGGTGGCGCGGGCTGCGGCCTGCCGGGATACGGGGTGTCAGGGCCTGTCATGGTGTTCCCCCCTTTCGGGATCACCTTAGCCGACAAGGGCTTTCGGGTTCGGCCGATGTCGTGGTGCCGTTCGGGGCGCAGACGGGCGCGAAGACGGGTTGTCTGTGACCGGTTGTGTCGATTTGCTATCAGTCGGCCCGTGGGCTACTACTGCTGATGTCCATGACAGTGCGCGCTGATCGATTCGCCCGGGGTTCGGGGCTTTCTTCGGGGGTTTCGGGAGGGAGTTTCTCGATCATGTTCCATCGCAAGGGTGCTCGACACGTGCTCGCGGCGGCATTGCCGATCGCGGTGGCGGTGAGTCTGGTGGGTGCGGGCACCGGCTCGGCCGAGGTCGATCAGCAGACCCGCTACGCCGAAGGATTGTCCAGTGTGGGGGTCACCGACGGGGTCGGGTACCGCAGCACGGTGGCACCGGACTTGAAGACGGTCTCCGCCTCCCTCGACGCGGGCCGGTTCGTCGCGGCCGAGGACGGTGTCGTGGTGGAGTCGGCGACGGGCGCGCGGATCGGGGAGATCCCCGGTTCGTTCCGCACGGTCGGCGGCGAGGTCATCGCGCTGGCCACCGAGATCGCCGCCGACGGGCGCGGTCTCACGGTGACCCCGCAGATCACCCCGGCGGCAGCCACCGAACTGAAGGACATCGCCACCTCGCCCACCGCCCAGTTCCCCGACCCGGTGCAGAACGCCGCCGCCGTCGGTGCGGGTATCGGTGCGATCGCCGCTGCCATCGTGTGCATTCCGATGATCACCACGATGATCTTGTACCTGCCGTGTGTCGGCCTGGTCGGGCTGCCGAATGCGCTGGTCGGCGCGCTCATCGGCGCGGTGGTCGGCGTCGTCGCGCCGGACATCATCCCGCAGGTGCTGCCCTGATCGGCTGAATCGACGAGCGGCCCGCACCGGTTTCCGGCGCGGGCCGTCGTGCTATTCGCGCACGACCTCGACCGGATCGGTCAACGCCAGGGCCAGCGCGGACTGCTGGGCCTGCCCGCGCGGCGGCAGCGCCTCGAGGGCCTTGCCGGTCTGGGTGTTGAGGTTGCCGACGATGTTCTGCATCGCACCCACCCCGCTGGTGAGCTGTTCCATGGCCGAGACCAGCTGCGCGCCGCCCTGTTCGGCCAGGGCGGGCAGGCCCTCGGCGAGGGCGGCACCCTGGGTGAGCTGGTCGCGGGCGCCGTTGAGCCGCTCGACCACGGTGCGCAGCAGCGTGCCCAGCTCGGTGTTCGGGTCGACGGCCGCGCCGGTCAGTTCGCTCAGGCCGTCGAGCTGGGTACCCGCCTGCTTCGAGACGGTCTGCAACGCTTCGAGTTTGGCGATGATCGGGGCGAGCTGGGGATCGTTCGCGAACGGCAGGCTCTTCAGCGGCGGCAGGATCTGATCGAGCCCGGACCCCATGGCCGCCGCGCTGCTCTGCACCCCGGCGATGGTGACACCGGTCGCGCTCAACGCGTCGGCGAGCTGGGTGGCCTGCTTGGCCGCGCCGTCGACGGTCTGGTTCAGCAGTGCGATGGCCGAGGTGAGCTGCCCGGCGCCTTCCTTGGCGAAATCGAGGAAACCCAGCATCTGCTCGGCACCGCCGCTGAACTGGTCGGCGCCCGCGGCAGCCGCGTTCACACCCGCGTTGAGCAGCTGGGCGGTGAACTGCACCGAGGTCATCTGATTGCGGGCCTGGGCCACCGCGGCCAGCGCCGCGTCCACACCGGAGGCGCCGATGCGGTGGGTGACCACGTCGACCGCGCCGTTCACGGTGCCGGTGTCGGCGCCCTCGTGGGCGGTCACGGTGACCTTGGCGCGCTTCGGGTCCGGGGTGGCCAGGGTCGCCATCGAGGAGGTGAGGTCGGCGGGCAGGGTGATCACCGCGGCGTAGTCGGCGGGGTCCACCTCGCCGGGCTTCGCCACGGTCCAGTCGTAGCCGCCCGCGTCCTGCACGGCCTTGGCGACCCGCTCCCCGGTCGGGCCGGTATCGGCGTTCACCAGGGCGAAGCCGGTCGGGGCGGAGTCCTGCCCCGCGCAGGCGGCCAGCACACCACCGGCGAGCAGGGCGGCGACGGTGAGACTGAGCAGGCGCAGGGGTTTGTCGATCACGGGGCCGACGGTATCGAGCCTGTTCGCTGCGTGGTCTGGGGGAGGTCTGAGAGTTCGTTGAGGAACGCTCAGTAGGCCCGGCGGATCGGCAGGTCGATGACCAGGCGGGCCCCGCCCAGTGGGCTGTCGGCGAAATAGGCGTGGCCGCCGTGCAACTGGGCCTGCTGGGCCACCAGTGCCAGGCCGAGGCCGGAGCCGCCCTTGGTGGCGTTGGTGCCGCGGGCGAAGCGGGCGAACACGGCCTCGCGTTCCCCGGGCGGGACGCCGGTGCCGTTGTCGTCCACGGCGATCACGATGTGGTCGCCGGGGTAGCGGTGCGCCGAGACCACGGCCTGGGTGGCGCCGCCGTGCTTGACCGAGTTGGTCAGCGCGTTGTCGATGGCCAGGCGCAGACCCGCGGGCAGGCCGAGGGTGACCAGCTCGGCGTCGGTCTCGATGCGCACCTGGAGGCCGGGATTGTGGCGCATGGCGTCGTGGGCGGCCTGATCGCACAGGTCGGCCACATCGGTGGGCACGTGGTCGGCCTCGGCGGTGAGATCGCCGCGGGCCAGCCGTTCCAGCGCGGTGAGGGTGGTCTCGACGCGGGTCTCGTTGCGGGCCAGGTCGTCGAGGATCTCGCGGCGCTGCGCGTCGGTGAGATCGAGGGTGCGCAGCACCTCGAGGTCGGTGCGGATGGCGGTGAGCGGGGTGCGTAGTTCGTGGGCGGAGACGGCGGCGAAATCGCGCGCGGTCTCCAGGGCGGCGGCGGTCTCGGCCTGCGCCTCGTCGACGCGGGCCAGCATGGTGTTCACCGCATCGGCCAGCTTCACCGCCTCGTCCACGCCCGAACCGTCCACCGGCTGGGCCGGATTGGCCGGATCGGGGAAGGCGCTGCGGGCCGAGACCTGCCGGGTCAGGGTGACGATGGGTCCCACGGCCCGTCCCGCCAGCAGCCAGCCCAGCGCCGCGGCCGCGGCCACCGCGACACCGGCGCCCGCGAGCACCCAGCGCTGCTGGTCGTCGGTGGCCTTGGCCGACTCGGTGGTCGGGATGGCCAGCGAGACGGTGCGGCCCGCGGGCTGGTTCTCGGTGGTGGTGAGCACGCGATAGGGCTGGTCGTCGACCTCGACGGTCTGCGAGCCGGGCGGCAGCGCGGGTAGCTGGGTGGAGCTGGAGGCGGTCACCTGGCCGTCGTCGCGCACGGTGAGCGCCATGGTGTTCTGCAGGCCGGTCAGGTTGACGAAACCGGTGGCCAGCACCGGCTCGATCAGCACGATGCGCGAGGCGATCTCGAGCTGCTGATCGGTCTGGGTGACATTGTTGCGTTCGATCGCCTGGAAACTCACGAATGTCGCGATCCCGACGATCAGGACGGCACCGGCCGCGGCCGCGCCGGCGACCCTCGTTCTCAGCGAAAACGATTGTCTCCGACGGCGTTTCGGCGGTGCCTCGGTCATTTGGGTTCCCGCAACACGAATCCGACGCCACGGATCGTATGCAGAATCCTTGGCGTGTCATCTATTTCGAGTTTGCGGCGGAGGTAACCGACGAACACATCGACGACATTCGTATCCGCTATGAAATCGTAACCCCACACCAATTCCAGCAGCCGTTCCCGCGTGAGAACCACACCCGCATTCCTGGCCAGGGTCGACAACAATTCGAATTCGCGTTTGGTGAGCTCGATTTCCCGGCCGTGCAGCAACGCCCGATACCCGGCCACATCGACCTGCAGCGGCCCCACCGCGATGGCGCCCGGCGCGCTCGGCTCGGGCGTGTCGGTGCGGCGGCGCAGCAGCGCGCGGATGCGGGCCACCAGCTCGGCCAGTTCGAAGGGTTTCACCAGGTAGTCGTCGGCGCCGGATTCGAGTCCGGCGATCCGGTCGTCCACCGAGGAACGGGCGCTGAGCACACAGATCGGCACGTCGTTGCCCATCGCCCGCAGCGCCGTCACCACGCCCGCGCCGTCGAGCACCGGCATGTTCATGTCCAGCACGACGGCGTCGGGGCCGTGCTCGGCCACCGCGCGCAACGCCGCGGCGCCGTCACGGGCGACCAGCACCCGGAACCCGGACAGGCGCAGGCCACGTTCGACGGAGGCCAGGACGTCCTCGTCATCGTCGACGACCAGGACGGTGGCAGCGGCACGTTCGGTCACGCTGTGACATTAGCGGCTGGCGCCGCGGTTCTCGGCGCTTGACTCCGCCTCTTCCCTCCCTGCGGGCACTCCTTCGTCGCACCCTCCGGTCAGTCCAGAGGCGGAGGCGCGCCGAGAACGGTGGAGGTTTCGCCGAGAACGGTGGAGGTTTCAGGAGGTGGGTGCGACCGGGTCGCCGTCGCGGTCTGGGGTTTCCGTGGACGGGATGCCCAGTGGGGGGTTGGCCAGGATGCGGTCGGACAGGGCGGTCAGTACGGCCGGGTCTTCGATGGTGGCGGGGGGTTCCACGTGCTCGCCCGCGGTGAGCTGGCGGATGGTCTTGCGCAGGATCTTGCCGGAGCGGGTCTTGGGCAGGCCGGAGACGATGATGGCGTCGTAGAGGCTGGCGATGGCGCCGATCTGGGTGCGGACCCGCTCGACGAGCTCGGCGCGCAAGCGCTCCTGATCGATCTCCACACCCTGTTTGAGCACCACATACGCCAGCGGCAGGCTGCCCTTGAGCTCGTCGGGCATGCCGATCACCGCGCATTCGGCCACCGCCTCGTGCCCGGAGATCGCGGCCTCGATGCTGCCCGCCGAGAGGCGGTGACCGGCGATATTGATGACGTCGTCGCTGCGGCCCAGGACGTAGAGGTAGCCGTCCTCGTCGAAGTAGCCGGAGTCGCCGGTGAGGTAGTGGCCGGGGAAGGTGGCCAGGTAGGAGCGGATGAAGCGGTCGCGGTCGCGCCACAGGCCGGTCAGGGTGCCGGGGGGCAGCGGCAGGCCGATGACGATATTGCCCTCCACGCCCGCGGGCACCGCGTTGCCGTTGGCGTCGAGCACCCGCAGCCGGTAACCGGGCACCGGCACGCACGCCGAACCGGGCTTGACCGGCAGTTCCTGCAGGCCCAGCGGGTCGGCGCAGATCGGCCAGCCGGTCTCGGTCTGCCACCAGTGATCCACCACGGGCACATCGGGATGCCCGGCGAGCAGGGTGTCGGTGGCCCATTCGAAGGTGGCCGGGTCCAGGCGCTCGCCCGCGCAGAACAGCGCGCGCAGTTTCGACAGATCCGAGCGGTGGGCGATGGTCGCCTCGGGGTCGGCGCGGCGGATCGCGCGCAGGGCGGTGGGCGCGGTGAACAGCACCCGCACGTCGTGCTCGTCGACGATGCGCCAGAAGGCGCCCGCGTCGGGGGTGCCGACCGGTTTGCCCTCGTAGAGCACGGTCGTGGCGCCCACCAGCAGCGGCGCGTAGACGATGTAGGAGTGGCCGACCACCCAGCCCACATCCGAGGCCGCCCAGAACACCTGACCCGGCCCGACGTCGTAGATGTTGCGCATCGACCAGGACAGCGCCACCGCGTGCCCGCCGTTGTCGCGCACCACGCCCTTGGGTTTCCCGGTGGTGCCGGAGGTGTAGAGGATGTAGAGCGGATCGGTCGCGGCGACCGACACCGGCTCGGCGGGCTCGGTGCCCGCGACCGAGGCGTCCCAGTCCACCCAGCGCGCGGCCACCGTCTGCTCGGAGGCGGGCAGCACGTCGGTGGCGGGCAGGGGAGCGGGGAACTCGATGGTGGCGAACTGCGGCCGCTGCTTGACGATCACCGTGCGCACCGACGTGGTCGTGGTGAGGTCGAGCGCCTGCATGACGATCGGCGGGTAGTCGATGCGGCGGCCCGGCTCGATCCCGCCGGAGGAAGTGACCACCAATACCGGCTCGGCGTCGTCGATCCGGGCGGCCAGTTCGGGCGCGGCGAAGCCGCCGAAGACCACCGAATGCACCGCGCCGATACGCGCGCAGGCCAGCATCGCGATCACGGCCTCGGGCACCATCGGCAGATAGATCACGACCCGGTCACCGGCCACCACACCGAGATCACGCATGACTCCGGCGAATCGGGCGACCTCGTCGAGCAATTCGGCGTAGGTATAAGTCGTCGTGGTGTCCGTCATAGCGGAGACATATATGAGAGCCGCCTGATCGGCGCGCCCACCCTCGGCGACGGTGCCCGCCCGCACGTGCCGGTCCAGCGCGTTCACGCAGGTGTTGAGCCTGCCGTCGGGGAACCAGCGGGCCGATCGCTTGTCCGCCGCGTCCACGATCTGTTCCGGCGCCACGTCCCACTCGACGGCCTGAGCTGCGGCGGACCAGAAGTGGGCTGGATCGACCAGACTGGTCTGATAGACCGGCCGGTACTCGTGTTCGGTGTCCAAGCCCGTGACTCCCTAGCCTCGCTTCGATGCCCGCTCGATAGATCCTGATGATTGTGGCAGACTTCACGCGACACCCGAGGGGGTGCCGCGACCTTTGGTTTTGCCTGGAACGGGCAGGTCATCGCGCGGACCTCTACCGGGAGTGAGCCAAGAAGTTATTGATCCGTTAGAATCTGATGTCACTTATTAGGGCAGTCGTAGACGCAATTTCTCGGCCAGCCGCAGTTCTCGGCCAGCACCGCCTGGCGAGCCAGCATTGCGAGTGTGAAGGTTCGCTGGTGGCGCTTGGTAGACCGCTTGGTATACGAGGCCAGTTTGGAAAGTGAGTGGGAGATGCGTGACGCCGCTAGGTCCGGCAGCAAGCGCTGGGCGCTCGGCAACTGGGACCTGCGCTGGAAGGTTACGGCCGTACTGGCCGTGCCACTCGCGGTCGCGGTCGGGCTCGGCGTGTCGAGGATTACCTCCGAGTTCTCGGAAGCCAACCGGCTCTCCAGTATCAACGAGCAGGTAGACACGATTCCGTCGGTCACCGCGCTGAGTGCTACCTCGGCGCAGGTCTCCGGTAGCCAGATGGTGCCGGCCGGTCCGGGGACGACCCTGGTCACCGACGACGACCTGGCCAAGCTCGACGGCGCGATCGCCGCGGCGGAGCAGTCGCTGAGCAGGCTCGAGGAGCTGCCGAGGGCCCACGCCGCCCTCGAGCGCATGATCAAGCAGGCCAAGGCGGTGCGCGCGCAGGGCAAGGGGCTCACCACCTCGACCGAGCCCGCGCTGGCCTCGGTCGAGGCGGTGCGCCGCGACAGCGTCGACATCGTGGAGACCACGCTCACCCAGGTCAGCGATCCGGTGATGGACGTGGCGAAGCTGCGTCTGGTCGACTCGCTCAACACCCGTTCGGTGCTCGTCGACGAGCTGGCGGGCATGACCGAGATGCTGCGCGGCCAGGCGACCGGCGCCCAGCACTTCCTGGCGGGCGTGAGCACCGAGCGTCACCTGCTCGACGTGCTCAGCAACCGCTTCCCCGACGGCGACCAGGTGATCGCCGACCTCAAGGCCCAGGCCGAGACCAGGGAGGCCCTGGCGACCGGGCCGGAGGTGCAGGCGGGCAAGCTGCCCGTCGGCGAGATGCGTACCTCGCTGTACTCGAGTCTCGTCGGCTACGCGAAGGTCGTCGACGAGTCGACCAAGGCCATCGAGTCGGCCATGGACGACCTGGCCGGTACGGCCGCCACCGGCGCCTGGACCTACACCGGCGTCGTCATCGCGACCATCCTCGCCGCGCTGTTGCTCGCGGTGTTCGTGGCCCGCTCGATGATCGTGCCGCTGCACCGTCTGCGGCTGGCCGCGCTGCGCGTGGCCGAGTCCGACCTCCCGCACGAGGTCGCCCAGCTGCGTAACGGCGCCGCCCCCGAGGACGTGCCGCTCGAGCCGATGCCGGTGCGCTCCGACGAGGAGATCGGCCAGCTGGCCCGCGCCGTCGACGACATCCACGGCCAGGCGCTGCGCCTGGCCAGCGACCAGGCGCAGATGCGTTCCCAGGTCAACGACATGTTCGAGACCCTGGCCCGGCGCTCCAAGTCGCTCGTCGACCATCAGCTCACCCTCATCGAGGCGATGGAGTACGACGAGAAGGACCCGCGCCTGCTCGAGAACCTCTTCCGCCTCGACCACCTCGCCGCGCGCATGCGCCGCAACGGCGACAACCTGCTGATCCTCGCCGGTACCAAGCAGCGCCGCACCAAGTCGGCGCCGGTCGAGATCGCCGACGTGCTGCGGGCCGCGATCTCCGAGGTCGAGGACTACGAGCGGGTCAAGCTCGGCGCCACCCCGCGTGGCTCGCTGGTCGAACCGGCCGCCTCCGATATGGCGCACCTGTTCGCCGAGCTGCTCGACAACGCGCTGCGGGCCTCCCCGCCGGAGACCGACGTCAAGTTCACCTTCGCCCAGGCCCACGACCAGGGTCTGCTGATCGAGGTCGCCGACCGCGGTATCGGTATGCCGCCCGCGGAGATGTCGGAGATCAACCGCAGGCTCGAGCAGACCGCCGAGCCGGGTCCCGACACCGCCCGGCACATGGGTCTGTTCGTGGTCGGCCGCCTGGCCGAGCGTCACGGTCTCACCGTGCGGCTGCGCCCGACCTTCGACACCGCGCGTGATCCGGGCGTCACCGTCACGGTGCACGTGCCGGTCGGCCTGATCGTCTCGGGTGCCGGTGGGCCGGTCGTGGCCCCGCAGCAGGCGCCCGCGCCGCAGCAGCAGCCGCAGCCCCCGCAGCAGCGGCCGACCCCGCAGAACCCGCCGAGCACCATGCAGACCCGGGCGATCACCCGCACTCCGGGCGGCAACATGATGGTCACCGTCGACCCCGGTGTGAGCGGTCCGGCCGCCGAGGGTGGCCTGCCGCAGCGTCAGCCGGGCAACTCGATGGCCCAGGGCGCGCAGCAGGACGCGGCCGAGCAGTCGGCGCCGACCCTGCGTCCGGCCGCGCCCGGTCAGGGCGGGAATGTGCCGCAGCGGGGCAAGCTCGCCGCGGCCGCCCTGCCCAAGCGCAACCTGAACCCGGGTGGGCCGCCGCGTTCGACGCCGATCAGCCGGACCTCCGGGTGATCGAACCGCTCACGCCCG
>NZ_JBSGDP010000094.1:0-15333 GCF_053602435.1 Nocardia sp. NPDC004415 | reverse complement strand
TCGACTACATCTGGGTGCTTATCTTATAGCCCCGGTAGAGGAACCCGGACAAACCGGCAGCGCACCAACTCCCTGGAGTTCGGGCCCTTCCGTGTTTCGCGATCAGGCCGCGACCGGGCCCAGGCAGTAGGTGGTCTTCGGCTCGTTGACCACCAGCACCTGATCGGCCTCCTCGGTGCACAGGGTCTCGTCGACCTGGCCGTCGATGCGGCTGACCACCTTGAAGTCGGCGTCGGCGGCGGTGCACGGCACGTACTTGTAGCCGGTCATCATGCCCTCGTTGTAACAGCTGCCCTCTTTGAAGTTCGGGGCCAGGCACAGGAAGGCCAGGGTGCCGCCGCTGCCGTAGGTCTCCTCGTAGGAGGTGTAGTCCTCGTGGCACTCGACCTTCTGGTCGTGCACCTGCACCACCTGGTAGACCGCGTTGTCGGCCGAGCAGGCCACCGGCTCGGTCTCGGAGTCGACCACCGACGCCGAGATGACGTTGATGCAGTCACCGACCTTCGCGCGGGCGGTGTCGGACTTGCCCGCGTCCTTGGCCACCTCGGTGACCTTGTCCACCGCCTCGCAGCCGGTGACCCCGAGTGCCGTGACGGCGAGCAGCGCGAGCGAGAACCGCGAAACCATTCCCTTGCCGGTGAACGTCATGCGAACCTTCTTTCTGGAATACCTCACCGCGCCTCGGCGGCGATCGGCCCCGATCACCCAACCGCACCCTCCGCGAGCGAGCATCCGGGAAACCACGGGATTCACAGACCTACGGTCCGGGTTAGGCTCTGATCCGCCGGGACAGCGGCGCGGATGACGGAGGCACCATGATCGAGCGCGATTTCGTGGGCCGCGGCCCCGAACTCGCCGCGCTCGAATCCACCTTCACCGCCCCCGACGCCCCCTGGTTACTGCTGGTCGAGGGCCCCGCGGGCATCGGCAAGTCCCGCCTGCTCGCCCACTTCGCCCACACCGCCCCCTGCCGCGTCCTCGTGGTCACCGGCACCGAGGACGCCCACACCCACCCCCGCTACCTGGCCGACGACATCACCGACCAGCTCGGTCGGGTCACCGCACCGGATGGACCGGCTCTCGCTGCCGGTGGGATCGTCGTCGGTGGCGCGGGCCGGACCGCCGCACCCGGTGGGCCGCCCACCGACCCCGTGCGGTGGATGCGGTGGGCGTTGGGTGCGGTCGAGACCTTGCTCGTGGTCGATGACGTGCAGTGGGCGGATTCCGAATCGCTGCGGGTGCTGGCCGCGTTGATCCGGAACCGGCCGCGGGGATTACGGGTGTTGCTCGCGTGCCGGAGCGGGAGCTGTCCGGCGCCGATCTCGCGGTTGTGGCGGGCGCCGCACGTGCGGGCGGTGCATGTCCCGGTGCCGCCCTTCACCGAAGCCGATGTCGCCGGGCTGCTGCCGGAACAGGATCCGCGCAGGCGGGAGCGGCTGCTGGCCGCCTCGCGCGGGAATCCGCTCTACCTGTCGTTGCTGGCGGGGCTGCCCGAGCGGGAGCTGGAACGCGCGTTGAGCGGGGGAGACCCCGATCCGTCCGCGGGCGACTACGCGGCGCTGGACCGGACGATCCGCGCCGAGCTGGCCGAGCTGCCCGCCGTCGAACGGCTGGTCGCCCAGGCCGTCGCGGTGTGCGGCGTGCCACCCGATCTCGAACTGGTGTGCGCGACCGCCGATCTGGCCACCGAGCTGGTCGTCGCGGGTCTGGACGGCCTGGTCACCCGGGGCGTGACCGGGATGACCGACGGCGCGGTCGCCTTCACCCACCCGCTGATCCGGACCGCCGCCTACCGCCTGGCCCCACCCGCCTGGCGGGCCACGGCCCACCGCCGCGCCGCACTCACCCTGCGAACACGCGAGGCCCCGATGCCCGCTCGGGCCCGGCACCTCGAACACGCGCTGCTCGGCCCTGACGACCTCGCGGGCACGGAACTACGGCTGGCCGCCGACCAGGTGCTCGCCGACGCCCCCGAGGCGAGCGCCCGCTGGCTCGCCCTCGCCCAGCGCATAGCCCCCGACGTCACCGACCCGCTCACCGACGCGCTGGCCCTGGGCCGGGCCCTGCTGCTGTCGGGCGCGGCAGCACAGGCGGGCGAGGAACTCGCACCGGTCGCGGGCGCATCGGGCCCACACCAACTCGAAGCCCTCCTGCTGTCGGCCCGATGCGCACGCATGCTGGGCCGCGTCGAGCAGGCCCGAGCACTACTCGCCACTGCCGCCACCCTCCCGCGCCGCCCCGGCGACGGCCCGATCCAGCTCGAACTGGCCATCCTCGAAATGCAGGACCACCAGGACACCGACAGCCGCGCCAGACTGTCCACCCTGTTCGCCACGCCCCCCAACCCGGACCCGCCCCTCGCCGCCGCAGCCATGATCAGGGCTCCGGCTGTCGACGCCGCAGCCACGAGCGAAGATTCGGCTGTCACCGCCGCACCCACAAGAACGGATCCGGCTGTGGTCGTCGCGGCTGGGAGCGGGGATCCGGCTGTGGTCGTCGCGGCTGCGAGCGCGGACCCGGCCGTGGTCGCTGCGGTCACGAGCAGGGGCTCGGCCGTGGCAGCGGTGGCCGCGAGTGTGGATCCGGCCGTCGCCGCCGCGACCGGGAACCCGGACCGGGCCGTTGTCGCGGCGGCAACCGCGCTGCGCTGTCTGAGCCTGCTCGCCGGGGCCCGCTTCGCCGAAGCCACTGTCCACTACGACGGGTGCGCTGCGGCTTTCGCGACGCTGGACGACGCGGAGTTGCGCGAGATCGTCCACGCCGTCCCCGCCTTCGGCTGGTGTGCCTACTTCCTCGACCGCGATGTCGACGGCCTGTACGTCCTCGACCGCGCCATCACGGTGAGCCGCCGCTTCGGCCGCAGCTACGCGCTCGCCGAACTGCACACCGTGCGCGCCTACTCCCTGGCCAAACTCGGCCGCCTCACCGAGGCCATCGCCGCCGCCGACGACGCCACCGACTCCGCGACCACCTTCCACTACCCCGACCTGATCGCCTTCGCCGGCGCCGTCAAGCTCCGCACCCTGCAGTTCACCGCCCCCACCGACCTCGCCACCACCCAGTGGCACGCCGTCGCCGCCCTACCCCGCCCCGCCGTCCGCTGGTGGCGCCGCGTAGTCGAGAACATCCTCACCGAGACCGCCCACACCCTGGCCATCCCCACCCCGCCCGCCACCCCCGACGACCACCCCGGCCCCCTCCGCCCCACCCTCCTGGCCCGCGCCGCCCACCTCACCCTCACCACCGGCGACCTCCCCACCGCCGAATCCCTCGTCATCCGCGCCGAACAAGCAGCCGGCCTCACCCCACCCACCCCGGACCGGCCCACCGCCCCCGCATCGCCGGATGGCCCCAACGCCGACCCCGATTCCCGCCCGGAGTCGGCCGTCGCCGCCGGCTCCGACCCGCCCAACGTCCCCGCATCGTCGGCCGGCGCCAACGTCGACTCGGACTCCCGCCCAGTGCCGACGATCGCTGCGGGCTTCGGCCCGCACTCCGGTCCGGCATCATCAGCCGATCCGGCAGTCGCCCGCACGGCCATCGGCACCTGTTCCAGCAGGCTCGCGCCGGAGAGCCAGGTGGGGGCGGCGCTGCTCGCCAGGGCCGATTACGACGCCGCGGTTGGTGCGTGGGGATCGGCTGCCGTGGCGGCGACGGCTGCGGCCGCCGCATTCGGGAAGGTGGGCATGGTGGTGAATCGTGCGCAGGCCGATCTGCTGGCCGGGATCATCGCCGGGCGCCGGGGTGATTTCGGTGCGGCGACCAGTCATTTCGCCGCCGCCCGCGTGGTCTTCGCCGAGGCAGGGGCGCAACGGCTGCTCGCCGAGACGATCGCCGCCCAGCGCCGTCTGGCCGGGAGCAGGCGACCGGGTACCGCGTCCACCCTCACCCGCCGCGAACGCGAAGTCGCCGAGTTGGCCGCCCACGGCCACTCCACCAAGGACATCGCCGCCCACCTCTACCTGAGCCCCCGCACCGTCGAGGACCACCTCGGCCGCGTCCTGCGCAAGCTGGGCCTGACCCGCCGAGCAGGCATCGCCCGCAAGCTCGACGAACTCGACACTCCCATCCCCTGACCCCGTCGGCACCAGGGCCGTAGCGCCCCCAGCGCTGCCTCGCAGCGCGACCGACCTCACCGGGCGGCATCACCCCCACCCGCACTACCCTCGACCCCATGACTTCCGCGCCTCCCACCGTGACCGTGCGCCGGGTGACGACCACCCGCGCCGGTGGCTTCTCCGTCGCCCCGTACGACTCGTTCAACCTGGGCGATCACGTCGGTGACGATCTGGAAGCCGTGCGCCGCAACCGGGTTCGGCTGGCCGAGGGCATCGGGCTCACCCCGGACCGGCTGGTGTGGATGGAGCAGGTGCACGGGCGCGCGGTGGAGATCGTCGACGGGCCGCGCGCCGAGCCGGTGCCGGTGACCGACGCACTGGTCACCACCGTGCCGAACCTGGCGCTGGTGGTGCTCAGCGCCGACTGCGTGCCGATCCTGCTCTCCGACGACGAGGCCGGGGTGATCGCGGCGGTGCACGCGGGTCGTGTCGGCGCCCGTATCGGGATCGTGCCCCGGGTGCTCGAGGCCATGGTCTCGGTCGGTGCCCGGGTGGACCGGATCGGCGCCTTCCTCGGCCCGGCCGCCTCCGGCCGCCAGTACGAGGTGCCCGCCGCCATGCGCGCCGATGTCGAAGCCCACCTGCCCGGCAGCGCCACCACCACCGTCCGCAAGACCCCCGGCCTCGACCTGCGCGCGGGCATCCGCCGCCAGCTCACCGAGGCGGGCGTCGCCGGTGTGGCGGTGGACCCGCGCTGCACCATCGAGGACAAGACCCTGTTCAGCCACCGCCGCGGTGCCCCGACCGGCCGCATCGCCGGCGTGATCTGGATGGACCCCACGGCATGAGCGGGCAGGGGCATGATCCCACCCGGGTCACCGAACTCTCGACGGCCCTCAACGGGCTACTCGCCCGGATCGACACCGCCGTGGCGGCGGCAGGCCGACCGGCCGGTTCGGTCCGCCTGCTCCCGGTGACGAAATTCTTCCCCGCCACCGACGTCGACATCCTGTATCACCTCGGCCGCCGAGAGTTCGGCGAATCGCGTGAGCAGGAGGCCTCGGCCAAGGTCGCCGACCTCGCCTACACCGACGCCGAATGGCACATGATCGGCCGTCTGCAACGCAACAAGGCGCGCGCGGTGGCCCGCTGGGCACACACCGTGCACTCGGTCGACAGCGAACGTCTGGCTACCGCACTGGACCGCGCCGCGCAGGAGGCGCTCGACGCGGGGGAGCGCGCGGAACCCCTGCGTGTGCTGCTGCAGGTGAGCCTGGACGACGACCCCGGACGCGGGGGTGTCGCACCCGCCGATCTGCCCGCCCTGGCCGACCTCGTCGCGAAGGCGCCGGGCCTGCATCTGGCCGGTCTGATGGCGATTCCGCCCCTTGACGCCCCGACTCATGCGTCCTTTGCGAAGCTTGCGACTTTGCACACTTCGCTGCTCATCCAACACGCCGACGCCACCGAACTTTCTGCAGGTATGTCGGGTGATTTGGAGAAAGCGGTCGAACACGGTTCGACGTGTGTGCGTGTCGGAACCGCCTTGATGGGCATACGACCGATAACCTCGGCGTAGCAAAGAAACCTCATCAGTCACATTCGACACATACGATTGGGCCGAAGAGGCGCTGAGCAAGAACTTCAACACCCGGCCGCCACCGGGGCCGAAGGAAGGTCGACCAGATGAGCACGCTGCACAAGTTCAAGGCGTACTTCGGCATGGTTCCGCTCGACGAGTACGAAGACGATTACGTCGACGATCACGCCCCCCGCGGCGCCGAGGAGCGCGCAGGCCGCATCCGCCCGCGCAGCTACGACCGATACGCCGAAGACCGCTACGGCCCCGACCGTTTCGAGGACGAGGCAGACGACTACCCGCAGCCGGCCTACAAGTCGGCCTACCAGGCGCGTCGCGACGACTACGTCGCCGACACCTACGCCGACGATCGCTACGACACGCCACGGCGCCCGACCAGGATCGATGCGGCCCCGTCGTCGGGCCGGTCGTTCCGGGCCGGCGGTGTCGCACCCGGTATGCGCGGCTCCACTCGTGGTGCGCTCGCGGTCGATCCCGACGCCGAGGAGCGCAGGCTGGAGGAGCGCTTGCGCCCCGAGCCCGCGCCCGCGCGGCGGCCTGGGATCTTCGAGGACGGAGGTCCCTTGTCCAAGATCACCACGCTGCGCCCGCGCGATTACAGCGAGGCCAGGATCATCGGTGAGCGTTTCCGCGAGGGCAACCCGGTCATCATGGACCTGGTCGATCTGAGCAACGCCGACGCGAAACGCCTGGTCGATTTCGCCGCGGGCCTGGCCTTCGCGTTGCGCGGGTCGTTCGACAAGGTCGCCACGAAGGTGTTCCTGCTCTCACCGGCCGATGTCGACGTATCGGCGGAAGAACGCCGCCGTATCGCGGAAAACGGCTTCTACAACCAGAAATAGTGAGCGTCCGCGTCACTGGCTGATGGCCGCCCGCGCCCCGCGCGGCGCGGCCATTTTGCACACTGCCGATTTTGCGGCAGAGTGAAGCCGTGGCCCTGTTCGCGGTTCTGTACCTCGTGCTTTTCGTCTTCTGGCTGTTGTTGATCGGCCGGGTGATCGTCGAGTTCATTCGCAGTTTCGCGCGTGACTGGCGCCCGACCGGTGTGGTGGTGATCATCCTGGAGGTCATCTTCACCATCACCGACCCACCGGTGAAACTCCTGAGGCGGTTGATACCTCCTGTGAATCTCGGGGGTATCCGGCTCGATCTGTCGATAATGGTCCTGCTCTTCGTGGTCTTCATCCTGATGTCCATCGTGGGTAGGCTCGGGCAGCCCGTGACCTCCGTGTGACATACTGAATCGAGAAGACCGCTTGCTAGTTCTCCAAAAGACGCGTGAAGGGATCCTTCGATGCCGCTGACTCCCGCCGATGTGCATAACGTCGCGTTCAGCAAACCGCCGATCGGTAAGCGCGGCTACAACGAGGACGAGGTCGATGCCTTCCTGGATCTCGTCGAGCAGGAGCTGTCGCGCCTGATCGAGGAGAACGCCGACCTGCGTCAGCGGGTCGCCGAACTCGACACCGAGCTGGCCGACGCGAAGAAGAACCGGGGCTCGGCCCCGGTCGCCGCCGTGAAGGCCCCGGTCCAACAGGCCCCGCCGCCCGCACCGGAACCCGTTCCGGCGCCCGCGCCGGCTCCGCCGCCCGCGCCGATGCCGGTCGCCGCGCCCGCCGCCGCGGGTCCCGACGCGAACATGCAGGCCGCGAAGGTGCTCACCCTGGCGCAGGAGATGGCCGACCGCCTCACCACCGACGCCAAGACCGAGGCCGAGGGACTGCTCTCGAACGCGCGGGCAAACTCCGAGCGACTCGTCGGTGACGCCCGCACCCGCTCCGAGGCGATGATCTCCGACGCACGCCAGAAGTCCGACGCGATGCTGACCGACGCGCAGAATCGCTCCGACACCCAGATCCGGCAGGCCAAGGACAAGGCCGAGGCGCTCACCGCCGACGCCGAGCGTCAGCACGCCGAGATCATGGCGACCATCACCCAGCAGCGCACGGTGCTGGAGAGCCGCATCGAGCAGCTGAAGACCTTCGAGCGCGAGTACCGCGTGCGCCTGAAGTCCTACCTGGAGTCGCAGCTCGAGGAACTGGAGAACCGTGGTTCGGCCGTCCCGGTCGACGGTGGCGAATTCGCCGGCGAAACCAACGGTTCGGCCAACACCCTCGCTCCGGCCTCCTTCGCCAAGGGCGCCAAGTAAACTGGACCCGGGTCGCGCGGCAGTACACGCCGCGTGACCTGGGAACGCCCAGTTATCGTCGGGCTGCTCGGTTGGCTTGGGAGTCAGCATGCTCGTCTTGACGCTTGTCCTCGCGGCGATCGGTTTCGGACTGCTCGTCGCGGCGCTCGCCACCGGTTCGGTGCTGTGGGCCTGGGGGTGCATTCTGCTCTGCCTCCTGGGTGCCGCGACTCTACTCGTGAGCGCACTGGCCACCCGCAAACCCGAGAGCGACGCGGTCCCACCCGGACGCCACGCCCGGCGTGACTGATTGCGGGGGCGAAATATTCGCTGGACGGGCCCGGTTAGAATCGAACGACACACGGCAGTGATCCGGCCATCACCGGGGAGTCTTCGGAAGAACGGCGCGCACGCGCTCAGTAGAACCGAACGGGCGAGCCCGTCACAGCTCACCACGAGAGGCGTGTTCCCCCGCGGAACGCGCAAGCGGGGTGGTACCGCGGTCTCGGCGCACCGGCGCCGGCGTCGTCCCCGTGCCCACGCACGCGCCGACGGCGCGACGGCACGAGGAGTACTTCCGCGATGGCGGACGAGACAACCACCGGCGGCGCGTACCCCCGGGTCGATTTCGGCGCGAAGTCCGGTGCGACATTCCCGGAACTCGAACAGCAGGTTCTCGCCTACTGGGCCGCCGACGACACCTTCCGCGCCAGCCTGGCCAACCGCGCGGGCGCCGACGAATTCGTCTTCTACGACGGCCCGCCCTTCGCCAACGGCCTGCCGCACTACGGCCACCTGCTCACCGGCTACGTCAAGGACCTGATCCCGCGCTTCCAGACCATGCGCGGCAAGCTCGTCGACCGCCGTTTCGGCTGGGACACCCACGGCCTGCCCGCCGAGATCGAGGCGGAGAAGCAGCTCGGCATCACCGACAAGTCGCAGATCGACGCGATGGGGCTGGCCGAGTTCAACGCCGCCTGTAAGGCTTCGGTGCTGCGCTACACCGGCGAGTGGCGTGACTACGTCACCCGCCAGGCGCGCTGGGTCGATTTCGACAACGACTACAAGACCCTCGATCCCGACTTCATGGAGTCGGTCATGTGGGCCTTCAAGACGCTCTACGACAAGGGCCTGATCTACCAGGGCTTCCGGGTGCTGCCCTACAGCTGGTACGAGCAGACGCCGCTGTCGAACCAGGAGGCGCGCCTCGACGACGCCTACCGTATGCGCCAGGACCCGGCTGTCACCGTCGACATGGTCCTCGGCGTCGACGCCGAGCACCCGCTCGCCGCGCTCGACGGCGCCAACGCGCTGATCTGGACCACCACCCCGTGGACGCTGCCGTCCAACCTGGCCATCGCGGTGCATCCCGACGTGCGCTACGTGCACCTGCGCGGCGCCGACGGCAAGCGCTACGTGCTCGCCGCCGAGCGGGTCGGGCACTACACCCGCGAGTTCGGCGAGGAGCCGGAGGTGCTCGGCGAGTACGACGGCGCCGCGCTGGCCGGCCTGTCCTACCGACCGCCGTTCGACTTCTTCCTCGGTCACCCGAACGCGCACCGCGTGCTCACCGCCGACTACGTCACCACCGATTCCGGTACCGGCATCGTCCACCTCGCGCCCGCCTTCGGTGAAGAGGACATGGACGTCGCCACGGCCAACGGCATCGAGATCGTGCAGCCGCTGGACCCGGCGGGCAAGTTCACCTCGATGGTGCCGCCGTACGAGGGCCTGATGGTCTTCGACGCCAACCCGGTGATCATCAAGGATCTCAAGGCCGCCGGAAAGCTGTTGCGGCACGAGACGATCGAGCACTCCTACCCGCACAGTTGGCGCTCGGGCCAGCCGCTGATCTACATGGCGGTGCCGTCCTGGTTCGTCGCGGTGACCAAGTTCCGCGACCGGATGGTCGAGCTCAACAAGCAGATCACCTGGGAACCCGAGCACATCCGCGACGGCCAGTTCGGCAAGTGGCTCGAGAACGCGCGCGACTGGAACATCAGCCGCAACCGCTACTGGGGCGCGCCGATCCCGGTGTGGGTGTCCGACGACCCGGCCTACCCGCGCGTGGACGTCTACGGTTCGCTCGACCAGCTCGAGCAGGACTTCGGCGTGCGCCCGGCCGACCTGCACCGCCCGCACATCGACGAACTGGTGCGCCCGAACCCGGACGACCCCACCGGCAAGTCCATGATGCGCCGGGTCCCCGAGGTGCTGGACTGCTGGTTCGAGTCCGGCTCGATGCCCTACGCCCAGGTGCACTACCCGTTCGAGAACAAGGAGTGGTTCGAGGGCACCGCCGACCAGGCGCCGCACAGCCCCGGCGATTTCATCGTCGAGTACAACGGGCAGACCCGCGGCTGGTTCTACAACCTGCACGTGCTGTCCACCGCGCTGTTCGACCGCCCGGCGTTCAAGTCGGTGATCGCGCACGGCATCGTGCTCGGTGACGACGGCCTGAAGATGAGCAAGTCCAAGGGCAACTACCCCGACGTCAACCAGGTGTTCGACCGCGACGGCTCCGATGCCATGCGGTGGTTCCTGATGGCCTCGCCGGTACTGCGCGGCGGCAATCTCATCGTCACCGAGCGCGGCATCCGCGAAGGTGTCAGCCACGCGCTGCGCCCGCTGTGGAACGCGTGGACCTTCCTGCAGCTCTACGCCTCGAAGCCGGGTGTGTGGCGCACGGATTCGGCGAACGTGCTCGATCGCTACATCCTGGCCAAGCTCGCGGTGACCCGCG
This sequence comes from Nocardia sp. NPDC004415, assembly GCF_053602435.1. Taxonomy (NCBI): domain Bacteria; kingdom Bacillati; phylum Actinomycetota; class Actinomycetes; order Mycobacteriales; family Nocardiaceae; genus Nocardia; species Nocardia sp. NPDC004415. The sequence goes on along the minus strand of NZ_JBSGDP010000094.1, from coordinate 4,804 downwards.
ACGTGATGACCGAGGCGCTCGAGTCCTACGACATCGCCGGTGCCGCCGAGGAACTGCGGGCCTTCGCCGACGCGCTCACCAACTGGTATGTGCGCCGGTCGCGTTCGCGGTTCTGGTCCGAGGACCGCGACGCGGTGGACACGCTGCACACGGTGCTCGAGGTGGTCACCCGCCTGGCGGCGCCGCTGCTGCCGCTGATCAGCGAGGTGATCTGGCGCGGGCTCACCGGCGAGCGCTCGGTGCACCTGGCCGACTGGCCCGCCGAGGGCGAGCTGCCGCACGACGCCGAGCTCGTCGACGCGATGGACGAGGTGCGCACGGTCTGCTCGACGGTGCTGAGCCTGCGCAAGGCCAAGAACCTGCGGGTGCGCCTGCCGCTGGCCGAGACCACCATCGCCGCCTCCGACGCGGCGCGGCTGGCACCGTTCACCGAGCTCATCGCCGACGAGGTGAACGTCAAGAAGGTCGACCTGACCACCGACGTGGACGCGCACGGCCGTTTCGAGCTGGTCGTCAACGCGCGCGCCGCGGGTCCGCGTCTGGGCAAGCAGGTGCAGACGGTGATCAAGGCGGTCAAGGCCGGGGAGTGGAGCGAGTCGGCCGACGGTGTGGTCAGCGCGGCCGGGATCACCCTGCTGCCCGAGGAGTACACCCAGCGGCTGGTCGCGGCCGAGCCCGAGTCCACCGCCGCGCTGCCCGGCAATGCCGGTCTGGTGGTGCTGAACTCGGTGGTCACCGAGGAGCTGGAGGCCGAGGGCTGGGCCCGCGACCTCATCCGCGATCTGCAGGAGACCCGCAAGGCCCGCGGCCTCGAGGTCTCCGACCGGATCTCGGTGCTGCTCGAGGTCCCGGCCGAGCGTCTGGCCTGGGCACGGACCCACCGCGACTTGATCGCCGGCGAGATCCTGGCCACCAGCCTGGACTTCGGCCCGGCCTCCGGCGCGGCGGCCGAGCTCACCGGCGGCGTCCGCGCCGACGTCACCAAGGCCTGACCCCGGTCGTCGCACCGATCGCCCCCACGTCGTTCGCGGCGTGGGGGCGTTGTCTTTCCCCCGCGGCTCGCGGAAGGTGCTGGGAGTTTGCTGATGTAGCTGACAGCGGCGGAGTCATCGCGCAGAATCGTCAGCGTTACTGCTGATGCGCATGGAACCCGCTGAGGCGGCAGTGACTGTTCGTGACGATTGTCCTGTGGAAACGGTGCCGCGCCGAGGGTAGCGACACGCTCGGCGCGACACCGGTCCCCGTGGGTAACCGGAAGGGCGCTCCTGTGCGACGAAAAGTATTGCGGCGGTTGGCCTTCGGCTTCGCGGCCACGCTCGTCACCACGCTGGTGCTCGCCGGACCCGCCTGGTCGCAGACCGGCAGCTCCTCGGGCTCGGGCGAATCGGGCTCCTCCACCGGCAGTTCCAGCGGCTCGGGCATGATCCCGTTCCCGAGCGCCACCGGGATCGGCGCGCTCACCGCCGCCGCCACCCAGATCGGCAAACCCTACGAGTGGGGTGCGATGGGCCCGCACGCCTGGGACTGCTCGGCGCTGGTGCAGTGGGCCTTCCGCCAGGTCGGCGTCACCCTGCCACGCACCACCTGGGAACAGGCCGAGGTCGGGCTGCCGGTCACCTACGGCGGCCTGGCACCCGGTGACGTCGTCATCCTCAACGGCGACGGTTCACACGTCGGCATCTACGCGGGGATGGGCCAGATCCTCGACGCCCACGACTGGGGCGTCCCGGTCGGCCTGCATCCCCTGCGCGAATTCGACATCTTCGCCATCCGTAGGTTCTAGCCCTAATCCACCAGCTGGCGCAGCAGCGGCCCGTATTCGGGATGGGCCAGTGCCGAGGCGAACTGGGCGACCAGGTAGTCGGCCGGGTTGCCGGTGTCGTACCAGCGACCCTGGATGACCTGCCCGTACACCGCGTGGTTGGCGGCGTAGTTGTTGATCGCGTCGGTCAGGTAGACCTCGCCGCTCTGGTGGGTGTACCAGTTGTCGGTCTGCTGCTGCAGTTCCTCGATGATGCCCGGGGTCACCACGTATCCGCCGATCGCCGCGAACGCCGACGGGGCGTCCTCGGGCTTGGGCTTCTCCATCAGGCCGGAGATGCGCAGCAGGCCGTCGTCGAGGTCCTCGCGGACCACCGGCACGCCGTAGCGCTGCGATTCGCCGGGCTCCATCGGCAGCAGCGCGAGCACCGGGCAGCCGGTGGACTCGTAGGCGGTGATGAGCTGCTGGGCGCGCGGCACCTCGGCGACGAACACGTCGTCGGGCCACAGCACCAGCATCGGCTCGTCGCCGAGATGCCGGGCGGCGTTGAGCACCGGGGTGCCGTTGCCGTAGGGGCCGTGCTGGTCGAGATAGGTGATGTGCCCGGCGCGGGAGAGCTCGCCGACCTCCTCCACCGCGTCGGCGAAGGCGGCCTTGCCGTCGGCGCGTAGCTGCGCGACCAGCGCCGGGTTGGGCCGGAAATGGTCCTGGATCAGCGACTTGCCACCGCTGACCACGATGGTGATGTCGGTGATGCCCGAGGAGACCAGCTCGCGGACCGTGTGCTCGATGACCGGCTTGTCGCCGACCGGCAGCATCTCCTTCGGCGTCGCCTTGGTCAGCGGAAGCAGCCGGGAGCCGATTCCCGCCGCCGGAATGACAGCCTTGCGGATCTTCATCCTCCGATCATCACACACCCACCTGTGTCCTGGCTGTGGCATGGCTGTCAACCGGTCTGGCGTGGCTGTCGGTGCCCCCGCGTAGATTGCGGCTGGTGAGCACCGACACCAGGGCCGACGCCGCGGTCACCGGACGCCGCTGGGTGCTGCACATCGACATGGACGCCTTCTTCGCCTCGGCCGAACAGCTCACCCGCCCGACCCTGCGCGGCAGGCCGGTGCTGGTCGGCGGGGTGGGGCAGCGTGGCGTGGTGGCCGGGGCCAGCTACGAAGCCCGCGTCTACGGCGCCCGGTCGGCCATGCCCATGCATCAGGCGCGGCGCCTGATCGGGGCTTCGGCGGTGGTCGTCCCGCCGCGCGGAGCCGTGTACTCGGTCCTGAGCGCGCAGGTGTTCGACACCCTGCGCAGCCGGATCCCGGTGCTGGAGACCCTGTCCTTCGACGAGGCCTTCGGCGAGCCCGCCGAACTGGCCGGTGCCACCGTGGCCGAGGTCGAGCAGTACTGCACGCGGCTGCGCGCGCTGGTGCACGCGCGCACCGGGCTCACCGCCTCGATCGGCGCCGGCACCGGCAAACAGCTGGCCAAGATCGGGTCCGGCCTGGCCAAACCGGACGGATTGCGGGTCATCTCGCCCACCGAACAGGGCGCGCTGCTGGCCGCGCTGCCGGTGCGCAAGCTGTGGGGGATCGGGCCGGTCGCCGAGGGCAGGCTGCGCGGGCTCGGCATCGAGACCGTCGGCGCGTTCGCCGCGCTGCCGGAATCGGAGGCGGCCTCGATCCTGGGCGGCAGCGTCGGCGCCGCCCTGCACCGGCTGGCCCGCGGCATCGACGACCGCCCGGTCACCGAACGTGCCGAGGCCAAACAGATCAGCGCCGAGAACACCTACGAACGCGACATCGTCACCCTGGCCGACCTGCGCGCCGCCGTCACCGCCATGGCCGCCGCCGCACACCGCAGGCTCGAACGCGACGGACGGGCCGCGCGCACCGTCGTCCTCAAACTCAAGAAATCCGATATGGGCATCGTGACCAGATCGTTCACCCTGCCCTACGCCACCACCGATCCGGCCACGCTCACCGCCGCCGCGCAACGCTCGGCCATCGACCCGGCCGAGCTGGGACCGATCCGGCTGGTCGGGGTCGGCTACGGCGGCCTGTCGCTGGTCCGTCAGGAATCGCTGTTCCCCGAACTCGACCAGGCGGTCCCCGACGACGTGGTCACCGTCGACGAACCCGCCCCGGAACCGGCCGAACCCCGGAATCCGCCTGCCGGGCAGTGGTTTCCCGGCATGGACGTGCGGCATCCGGAACACGGACACGGCTGGGTGCAGGGCGCGGGCTACGGAGTGGTGACGGTACGGTTCGAGACGAGCTCGACAGGCCCGGGTCCGGCGCGTACCTTTCCAGCCGACGACACCGGGCTGTGCCGGGCGGATCCGCTCGACAGCCTCGCCTGAGGAGTAGCCTCGGCAACCGCGATGGAATCTCTGCCACCTCGAACGCAAAGGACGAGAAGTTGAAGCTTCGTACGACCGGACGTGTCGCGATCGCCGGCCTGGCGGTGGTCGCCGCCCTGGGGCTGAGCGCGTGCAGCGACGACAAGGGCGACAAGCCCGCCGCCAAGTCCACCACCAGCGCCATGACCACCACCGCCAACGCGGCCGCCGACCTCCCGCCGGTACCCACCGTCGAGGAACTCAACGAGCAGCTCAACACGGCGCTGGACCCGTCGATCCCCAACGATCAGAAACTGGACTTCGTCCAGGGCGGTTCCGCCGACCCCGAACTGCCCAACCGCCTCGCCCAGGCCGCGCAGGACGCCGGGGTACAGGTGCAGGTCACCGAGGTCACCTCCTTCGGTGACAGTGTGAACGCCAAGGCGAACTTCACGGTCAACGGGCAGACCAATGTGGTCGATGTGCCGTTCGTGGCCGAGGACGGGAAGTGGAAGGTGCAGAAGGCCTGGGCATGCCAGATGCTGACCAACTTCGGCCAGCAGTCCGTCGTCTGTGCTTGATATCTGGAGCGCTGGCGCGCTCGAGTTCGCGGCCTGAGGGGCCGCGGGGGCGGGCGCCCGCGGGGGTGCGGTCGTGGCGCAGGCCCCCCGCCGGGCCGCCCCCCCCCCCCCCCCCCCCCCCCCCCC
>NZ_JBSGDP010000093.1:0-16334 GCF_053602435.1 Nocardia sp. NPDC004415 | reverse complement strand
GGCGTTGCGGGACGGTGCCGACACTACCGGGGCCGGGCTGGCGGATCGCTCCGCCTGCCCGGCCCCTCGCCTGCCCGGTGGCTACTTCAGCCCGAGTGCCGCACTGCCCGCGTCGAGCAGTTCCTGGATCGGGTTGCCCGCCGCGTCACCGACGGTGACGGTGGTGTCGAGCAGTTGGACCGCAGGGGTGTTCACGCTGCACGACTCGCCCTCGCCGACATAGAGGTGAATCCGCACCCGGTGGTTGCCCGGCTCGATGTTCGCCAGAACGGCCGAGGGCTTGTCGACAGTAAGGATGGTCTGCTGCAACGCCTCGTCCAGCAGCACCGTGCCCGACCAGCACGCGTCGTCGGTGTTGTTGATCGAAACGGTGATGCTGTCGGCACCACCCACCGCTTCGGCGGTCCGCGCCGCGGCGGCGGTGCCCGCGAACAGCGTGAACGCGACGGTCGCGAGGGCGGTGGCCCCGGTGGCAAGCTTGAAAGTACGCATGATTCCCTTCCCGTAGCCCCCCACCCTTGGTGATCCTAAGTCGTGCTAACGGTCTGTCATGCCCCCAATAGTGTTGGCGTAACGCGTATTCGAACTTCCTTCGGCGTTTCCCAGCATGGGTAGCAGCGCGGCGTAAGGATGGGGCATGGCTCCACGAACGCTGCTGCGCACCTGTCCGCTGTGTGAGGCCGTCTGTGGTCTGACCCTAACCCTCGACGACAACGACCGGGTGCTCTCCGCGCGAGGCGACCGCGAGGACCCGTTCAGCAAGGGTTTCCTGTGCCCCAAGGGCGCCAGCTTCGGCAAACTCGACGACGATCCCGACCTGGTCACCACCCCGCTGGTCCGCGACGGCACCGGTTTCCGCCCCGCGAGCTGGGACGCGGCCTTCGACCTGATCGCCACCCGCTTCGCCGCGATCCGCGACGCGCACGGCAGCGGCGCCACCGCGATCTACCTGGGCAATCCCAATGCCCACACCGTCGCGGGCGCGCTGTATCTGCCCGCGCTCATCCGCGCGCTCAGCACCCGGCACATCTATTCGGCCAGCACCGCCGACCAGATGCCCAAACAGGTCGCCGCCGGGCTCATGTTCGGCGACCCGCTCACCGTGCCGGTCCCGGACCTGGACCGCACCGATTTCCTGCTCATGCTCGGTGCCAACCCGCTCGAATCCAACGGTTCGCTGTGCACCGCGCCGGACTTCCCCGGCAGGTTGAAGGCGCTGCGAGCGCGCGGCGGGCGGTTCGTCGTCGTGGACCCGCGTGCCACCAGGACCGCCGCACTGGCCGATCAGCACCTGTTCATCCGCCCCGGCGCCGACGCCTACCTGCTCTTCGCGATCCTGCACACCCTCTTCACCGAGGACCTGACCAGCATCGATCTCGAAGTCGACGGCCTGGACGAGCTCCGCGCCGCCGCCGGGGAGTTCGCGCCCGAGGCCGTCGTGGCGCGTACCGGTATCCCCGCCGACACCATCCGCGCGCTCGCCCGCGAGCTCGCCGCGGCCCCGACCGCCGCCGTCTACGCCCGCATCGGCACCTGCACCGCCGAGTTCGGCACGCTCACCCAGTGGCTGGTGGACGCGATCAACGCCGTCACCGGCAATCTCGACTCCCCCGGCGGTGCCATGTTCGCCGCCGCGGCGGCCGGTGGCATCCCGCGCACCAGGCCGTTCCGGCCGGGCCGCTGGACCAGCCGGGTGCGCGAGCTGCCCGAGGTGATGGGCGAACTGCCCGTCGCCACCCTCGCCGACGAGATCGAAACGCCAGGTCAGGGGCAGATCAAGGCGCTGGTCACGGTGGCGGGCAATCCGGTGCTTTCCGCGCCGAGCGGGGCGCGGCTGGACAAGGGCTTCGCCGGGCTCGAGTTCATGGTGAGCGTGGACCGCTATGTCAACGAGACCACCCGGCACGCGCACGTGATCCTGCCGCCACCGCGCTCGGTGCAGTCGCCGCACTACGACTTCGCGCTGTTGCAGTTCGCGGTGCGCAACTACGCGCGGTACTCGCCGCCGCTGGTGCCGCTGGACGGCAGGCCGTCGGAGTCGGCGGTGCTGGCCCGGCTCGCCGCCGCCGTCAGCGGGCAGCCGCACGCGGGCACCGGCGAACGCAGCCCGATCGCCGTGGTGGACGAACTGGTCATCGCCGGCATGCTGCACAAGGCGGACATGAGCGAGCGCCGCGACGAGCTGACCGGCGCCGACAGCACCGAACAGCGCATCGATCTGATGCTCAAGCTCGGGCCGTACGGTGAGTGGAACGGCGGCGAGCTGAGTCTGCGCACGCTGCTGGACAATCCGCACGGCATCGACCTCGGCCCGCTGCGGCCCCGGCTGCCCGGTGCGCTGCGCACCGCGTCGGGACGGGTCGACCTGGCACCCGCGCCGCTGCTGGCCGATGTCGAACGGCTGCGTGCCCGGCTCGACGCCGCCGCACCGGAGATGGTGCTGATCGGGCGCAGGCAGTTGCGCTCCAACAACAGCTGGATGCACAACATCGCCGGCCTTGTCGGCGGCTCCAATCGCTGCACGCTACAGATCCACCCCGACGACGCGCACCGGCTCGGCCTCGGCGAACAGGCCGAGATCAGCTCGGCCGCAGGGGCCTTGACGGTGCCGGTGGAACTGACGACGACGATCATGCCCGGCGTGGTGAGCCTGCCGCACGGCTGGGGGCACGCCGAGAGCACCACCCAGTCGGTGGCCTCCACCCACGCCGGGGTGAATGCCAATGTGCTGACCGATGATTCGGTGGTCGACGCGATCTCGGGCACCGCGATCTTCAACGGCGTGCCGGTGACGGTAGAACCCGCCTGATCAGTCCACCTCTGGAAACCTTTGCGCAAACCTGGTTTTCATCGCATTCGCAACAATGGACTCGCCCCGCGTTCTGTGATGCTCCCCTACACTGTGTGAGATTGCAGTCACACCAGGCGGTTCGGCTAGCAGAGGGGGCCCGATGCCCGGAAGACACGTCGGCAGCGACGGAGAACACGAGCTACAGGACACGTTGGGTACCGCGGACAGGGCCGCGAAGTTCTACGACGACCAGGTGATCGACTATCTCAACGACACCATGGTCGAATTCGTCGCCCGGATGGACATGGCCTTCATCTCCACCGCGGACGCGCACGGCGAGTGCGACGCCAGTTTCCGCTCCGGGTCACCGGGATTCCTGCACGTGATCGACGAACGCACGATTGCGTACCCCGAGTATCGAGGTAACGGAGTAATGGCCAGCCTCGGCAATATCCTCGAGAACCCACACATAGGGATCTTGATGATCGACTTCGTCCGCGACCTGATCGGGCTGCACGTCAACGGGAAGGCTCGCATGGTCGCCGACAGCGAACTGCGCGAGACCGTCGACGGGCTGCCGCCGCCGGAGCGCGGCAAGACCTCGCAGGTCTGGGTCGTCGTCGACGTGGAGGAAGCCTACATCCACTGCCGTAAGCACATACCCCAGATGGTTCCCGTCGCCAGGCAGCAGCGCGAGTGGGGCACCGACAACATCCGCGCCAAGGGCGGCGACTACTTCGGCGTCAAGTCCGACAAACACGCCGAGGAACCCGCCGCGCAGGCCAGCTGACTACTTGATCTTGAAGATCACCGCACGCTGCACGACGAAGTTGATCACCGTCGCCGTGCCCTGCGCGACGACGAAGGCCAGCGGCTGACGCCACCACTCGTCGGCCAGCGTGTAGTACATCAGCGCGTAGATGCCGACCTGCACCGCGAAGGTCACCGCGTACAGCGCCACCACGGCGAGGAAACGCGCCTTGCTCGGCTCGGCCTTGAAGGTCCAGCGCCGGTTGATCAGGTACGCAGTGGTGGTGCCCGCGATGAAGCTGATCACCTTCGCCAGGATCTCCGGCACGCCGAGCACGTTCGACAGCAGCGTGAGCAGGCCGAAGTCGACCACGGCGGAGAACCCGCCGGTGAGGCCGAACCGCACGATCTGGGTCTTCAGGTCTACGTCGGTTCCGCCGGGCTCGTCGACCAGGGGAATCTCGGCGGGAAGCGGCAGATGCGGTTGGGCTTGCACGTGAGGAAGAGTACGAGACCGGTCACGTGTCCCGCCATGCATGTAGCCTCTTAGCCGATGTCCGAGAACATTCCGACCACCGCCGACGAGCCGTTCGCGCTGCCTACGCGCACCCGTACGCTCACCGGCTGGGGTCGCACCGCACCCACCTCCGCCGAAGTGCTCTCGACCCGCGATCCCGAGCTGATCGCCAAGGCCGTGCGCATGGTCGCCGAGGACAACGACTCCAAGCCGGCGCACCTGCGACGCGGCGTGATCGCCCGTGGCCTCGGCCGCTCCTACGGCGACCACGCGCAGAACGCGGGCGGGCTCGTCATCGACATGCCGGCACTCAACCGCATCCACCGCATCGACCGCGACTCGCGCCTGGTCGACGTGGACGGCGGCGTGAGCCTGGACCAGCTGATGAAGGCCGCGCTGCCGTTCGGCCTCTGGGTCCCCGTGCTACCCGGCACCCGCCAGGTGACCATCGGCGGCGCCATCGCCTCCGATATCCACGGCAAGAACCACCACAGCGAGGGCAGCTTCGGCAACCACGTCCGCTCGATCGACCTGCTCACCGCCGACGGCTCGGTGCGCACGATCTCGCCGACCGAGGACGCCGAACTGTTCTGGGCCACCGTCGGCGGCAACGGGCTGACCGGCATCATCCTGCGCGCCACCATCGAGATGGCGCCCACGGAGACGGCCTACTTCCTCAACGACGGTGTGAAGACCTCCACCCTCGACGAGACCATCGCCGTGCACAGCGACGGCAGCGAGGCGAACTACACCTACTCGAGCGCGTGGTTCGACGTGATGAACCCGCTGCCCAAGCTGGGACGCGCCTGCCTGACCCGCGGCCGCCTGGCCAAGGTCGACGAGCTGCCCAAGAAGCTGCGCAAGAACCCGCTGAAGTTCGACGCGCCGCAGCTGCTGACGGTGCCGAACATCTTCCCGAGCTGGTCGGCCAACCGGCTCTCGCTCGGCGCGGTCGGCGAGGCGTACTACGCCATGGGCGGCACCTACACCGGCAAGGTGCAGAACCTGACGCAGTTCTATCACCCGCTCGACATGATCGCGGAGTGGAACCGGGTCTACGGCAACGCCGGATTCCTGCAGTACCAGTTCGTGGTGCCGACCGAGGCGGTCGAGGAATTCAAGCGGATCATCATCGACATCCAGGCCTCCGGCCACATCTCCGCGCTCAACGTGTTCAAGCTGTTCGGCGAGGGCAACGCGGCACCGCTGAGCTTCCCGATGCCGGGCTGGAACATCTGCGTCGACTTCCCGATCCGGCCCGGCCTCAACGAACTGGTCACCGACCTGGACCGCCGCGTCATGGAGTTCGGCGGGCGGCTCTACACCGCCAAGGACTCGCGGACCAGCGCGGAGGCGTTCCACAAGATGTACCCGCGGATCGACGAGTGGATCAAGGTCCGCCGCAGCGTCGACCCGAACGGCGTTTTCATGTCCGATATGGCCAGGAGGCTGGAGCTCCAGTGATCAACGCAGTTGGCAACCCGCAGACCATCCTGCTCTTCGGCGGCACCTCCGAGATCGGCCTGGCGATCTGCGCCGAGTACCTGCGCAAGAGCCCGGCCCGGGTCATCCTGGCGAACCTGCCCGGCGACCCGCTGCTCGAGCAGGCCGTCACCGGCCTGAAGGCCGCCGGTGCCACCCAGGTCGACGTGCTCGACTTCGACGCGCTCGACACCGACTCGCACCCCAAGGTCGTCGACGCCGCGTTCGCCGACGGTGACGTGGACGTCGCCATCGTGGCCTTCGGTGTGCTCGGTGACGCCGAGGAGCTGTGGCAGAACCAGCGCAAGGCGGTCATGACCGTCGGCATCAACTACACCGCCGGTGTCTCGGTCGGTGTGCTGGTGGGCGACAAGTTCAAGGCGCAGGGTCACGGCCGGTTCATCGTGATGTCGTCGGTGGCGGGCGAGCGCGTGCGTCGCTCGAACTTCGTCTACGGCTCCACCAAGGCCGGGCTCGACGGGTTCTACCTGGGCCTGGGCGAGGCGCTGCGGCCCTACGGCCCGCGCGTCACCGTGGTGCGCCCGATGCAGGTGCGCACCGCCGCGACCATCGCGCACTGGGAAGCCACCGGCAGCAAGGAAGCCCCGCTCACCGTCGACAAGGAAGACGTCGCCAAGTGGGCGGTCGCCGCCTCGGAGAAGGGCACCGAGATCGTGTGGGCGCCGGGTGAGGCGCGCTTCGTGATGTCGGCGCTGCGGCACGTACCGCGCCCGATCTTCCGCAAGCTGCCCATCTAGTCGGGTACCCGCTCCGAATCACTGCCGCACCGTCGCTAACGGTGCGGCAGTTTCGTTTAGCGGAGAGGGCGGGGTAGGTATGTACAATTTGGAGACGCAGGTCGACCAAAATATGTACAGGAGTGATGACATGTCCCTCACACATATCGAGATCGACGACGAATTGCTGGAGCGGGCCAAGCGGCTGGGTAGGCATCGCACCAAGACGGCAACGGTCGCTGCGGCACTCGAGGAGTACACCACGCGACTCAACCTCGACGCCGCCTACGACGACTTCTTCGAATTGGCAAAGAGCATGGACCTGGCCGGAGCCGAGGCCGACCGCCGGACGGAAAAGGCGGCAAGGCGCGGGCAGCGGTGACGGGCTATCTGCTCGACTCTTCGGCGTTGTGGCGGATACTCCGGTCCGACGAAGTTCGGGAGCAGTGGCGGCCCCCGACGACCGGCAGGCTGATGCGTTCCTGCTACCCCCAGCGAGCCGAGTTCTTGAGATCGTCCCGCAATATCGCGGAGTTCGACAGACTCGTGATGCGATTCGAGCAGCTCTATCGGGAGATATCGGTGCCGAAATCGGCGGGGTCCTGGATCGCGACCTTCCAGCATCGGGCGGCACAGAGCGGCTGCATCAGCACGTTCTCGCCGGTGGACCTACAGATCTGCGCAACAGCCGCCATGCACGATCTGATCATCGTTCACGACGACAAGGACTTCGTGACGGCGACCAGATTCGCCGCCGAGTTACGCGAGATCAACGTCCACGACGGACCGCTGGGCTTCTGAACATCATCGCCTCGTCAGATCGGCGCGACGACGGGTTTGCCCGGTAGCGAGCAGCCCGTCGTCGGGGGGACCGACAGCCCGATGCGGCTCCACTAGGCTGGCCCGGACCGTGAACCACAGTGGAGCCGGAGGATTGCGCGCCGATGACTACTGATGACCAGGTGCGGCCGGTGCGCAGGATCGGCGCGGGCCTCGGCGAGGCGGCCGCTGCCGCGCTGGTGGCGCTGGTCGTGACCGCCGTTGGCCTGACCGCGTTCTCGATGGTGCAGTGGCCCGCGTTCAACGCCTCCAATGTGACTCGCGCGCTGACCACCGTCGGGCAGGTCGTCGCGGTGGCGCTGCTGGTGGTCTCGGTGCTGCTGATCCGGCTGCGCAAGTGGCCGGTAGTGGCGAAACTGGCTTCCTGGGTGGGTATTTCGAGCTTCGTCACCGTCACGCTCGGCATGCCGCTGGCGGCGACGAAGCTGTACCTGTTCGGGATCTCGGTGGACCAGGAGTTCCGCACCGAATACCTGACGCGCCTCACCGACAGCGCCGCCCTGCGCGATATGACCTACGCCGACATCCCGCCGTTCTATCCGGCCGGCTGGTTCTGGATCGGCGGCCGGGTGGGCAATGTGCTCGGCCTGGACGGCTGGGAAGTGTTCAAGCCGTACGCGATCGGGCTGCTCGCCGTCTGCGCGGTGGTCGCGCTGGTGCTGTGGACGCAGCTGGTGCGCGCCGATCTCGCGGTCGGCGCGGCGGCGGCCGTCACCGCGATGACCCTGGCCTACGCCTCCCCCGAGGCGTACGGCGCGGTGCTGGTGGTGTTCATCCCCCCGGTGCTGGTGCTGGCCTGGGGTGCGCTGCACCGGTCGACCGGGGGCTGGGGTGCCGTGCTGGGTACCGGCTTGTTCCTCGGCGTCGCGGCCTGCTTCTACACGCTGTACCTGGGGATCGCCGCGTTCACCGTGGTGGTGATGGCGGTGGTCGCCGCCGGTCTCGCCGTGGCCGCATGTCGCCGGGAGGGTCGGCGCACGCTCGGTGCCCGGCGAGTGAGCGCGGATTCCGCTGTCGCGGTGAAGGAGCCGCCCACCAGCGGCGGTGGGACGGTTGTCGCCGATGAGTCGGCCGCCGACACGGCAGTCACCGACGCTCGGTCTGCCGACGCGGATTCAGCGGTTGCGGCCGACGCGAGGCGCACCGGCGACGGTGAGAAGCTCGGGGGGCGGCCTGCGGTGTGGCGGGCGGCGCTCGGGCCGTTCGTGCGGTTGGCCGTCATGGGTGCGATCGCGGTGGTGCTGGCGCTCGTCGTGTGGGCGCCGTATCTGCTGGAGATGCTGGGTGGGGCGAAGTTGCCCTCCGGCAGTGCTTTCCACTATCTGCCGCAGTCCGGGGCCGAGCTGGCGTTCCCGATGCTGGAGTTCTCGCTGCGGGGGGCGTTGTGCCTGCTCGGTACGGTGTGGCTGGTGGTGCGGGCCGGGTCGTCGCGGCGGGCGCAGGCGCTGGGGATCGGGGTGGTCTCGATCTATCTGTGGACGTTGCTGTCGATGGCAGCCACCGCGGCGGGGACCACCCTGCTGTCGTTCCGGTTGGAGCCGGTGCTGCTGGCGGTGCTGGCGGCGGCGGGTGTGTTCGGGTTCGTCGAGGGCGGGCGCGCGGTCTACCAGGCGCTCAACGAACCGGCTCCGCTGCGCACCGCCGCCGGAGTGCTCGCCGTGCTCGGCGCCCTGGCCTTCGCCCAGCACATCCCCACCGTGCTCACCCACGAGATCGACACCGCCTACACCGACACCGACGGCAACGGCGAGCGCGCCGACCAGCGCCCACCCTCGGCCGTCTCCTTCTACCGCGAGATCGACGCGGCGCTACAGGCCCAAACCGGCCGTCCCCGTGACGAATCCGTCGTCCTCACCGCCGACACCACCTTCCTCGCCTATTACCCCTACTTCGGCTTCCAGGCGCTCACCTCCCACTACGCCAACCCCCTGGCCGACTTCAAGGACCGCGCCGCCACCATCGCCGAGTGGAGCGAACTCCCCACCTCCGCAGCCCTGGCCGACGCGCTCGCCCACTCCCCGTGGCGCGCCCCCGACGCCTTCCTCTTCCGCCGCGACGCCGACACCTACACCCTGCGCCTCGCCGCGGACGTCTACCCCAACGACCCCAATGTCAAGCGCTACACGGTCGCCTTCCCCAAGGCCCTCTTCACGGACCCGATCTTCACCACCACCGACATCGGCCCCTTCACCCTCGTCACCGTCGACCGCTGACGCAGGGTCGACCGAACCGCACCCCGCCCGGGGTCGGTGGCCGATCCGCGGTCACGCCGAGGTGCGGCCGAGGTACTGGAGAAGGGCCTGGGTGGGAGTGGTGACGGGGATTTCGATGACGGGACCGTAGGCGCCCCACTGACGGAGGGGTTCGGTGATCTCGGCGTCGGTTCCCGAACCGGGGGCGGGGTGATGGGTGCGGGCGGCGGTGAGCAGATGCGTGGCCAGGGTGTCGGTGAGCGGGGACGGCTGGCCGGTGGCGATGGCGATGTCCCAGGCGTGGACGGCCGCGTCGAGGGCGGCGAGGGTGGCGGCGACGGGGGTCGGGAGGTCACCGTGCGGGAGTGGGGTGGGGACGACGGGGGTGGTGTCGGAGACGGTGGCCCAGGCGGCGGCGGTCTGGTCGACGGCCTCGCGGACGAGGGCGGCGGCGGGGATGTCGAAGGTGCCGGAGGGGGCGAAGGGGTTGTAGCTCGGGCCGGGGCCGACACCGAGGGCGGCGGCGTAGGCGAGCTGGTCGCCCGCCGCGTGCTGGACGACCTGCGCGACGGTCCATTCCGAGCAGGGGGTGGGCAGGTCCCACTGGTCATCGGCGACACCCGCGACCACGGCGGACAGGGCGGCGTAGGACTCGGCGACCACGTCGCGCCAGACGGTTTCGAGAGCTGCGGTGTTGTTGTTCATGACTCCAGCCTAGAAACCCATTAGGCTCGTTTCGTTCCTGATTTTTCCCCGTTTTCGAGAAGGTGGGAATGGCCGCCACCACGCCCCGCGTCCTGCGCCTGCTGGCCCTGCTCCAGGACCGCGCCTACACCGGCCGCGAACTCGCCGACCGCCTCGCGATCACCGAACGCACCGTCCGCAACGACATCTCACGCCTGCGCGAACTCGGCTACCCGGTGCACGCCGAACGCGGCGCCATCGGCGGCTACCGGCTCGGCCGGGGCGCGACCATGCCGCCGCTGCTGCTCGACGACGACGAAGCGGTGGCCGTCGCGCTGTCCATCGCGGTGGCCGCCGACGGCTCGCTCGCCGTCTCCGATGTGGGCGAACAGCTCGGCCGGGCATTGCGCAAGATCGAGCAGATCCTGCCGAAACGCTTGCAGCGCAAGGTCTCCGCGCTGCGCGAGGCCACCGAGATCGGCCCGGCCACCACCGGCTCCCGCGAACCGGACGCCCCGGTCGCCGCGGGCATCCTCACCACCCTGGCCGACGCCGTGCGCCGCACCACCGCCGTCACCGTCGACGACGGCGCCGAACTCGAGCCGTACCGCCTGATCAACTGGCAGCGCCGCTGGTACCTCGTCGCCTACAGCCTGCGCGTCCACGACTGGACCGCCGTCCCGGTCGCCGGCCTCACCACCGCCACCCCGACCGGCCGCGTCTTCGCCCCGCGCCGCCTGCCCGATGACGACCTGGTTGCCTTCGTCATGCGCGAGATCGCGACCAGCGCCTGGCGGGTGCACGCCCGCGTCACCGTGCTGGCCCCGGCCGAGACGGTGATCGCGCGGATCAACCCGGCGGTCGGTGTGGTCGAACCCGTCGACGAGCACAGCTGCGTGCTGCTCACCGGCGCCGACGCCATGGAGACCATCGCCATCTACCTGAGCATGCTGATGATGGATTTCCGCGTCGACGGCCCACCGGAACTCGTCGAGCACCTGCGCACACTGGCCCGTCGCTACACGGAATCGATCGCCTGACCCGCTGACCGCGGCGGCCGCGCGCACTACACTGACTGGTGCGGCACGGTCGTCGCCGGACTCCCGGCGGATGGCGAACAGAATCCGACCCGCTCCCCGGAGGAGGACGTATGTCCGATCCGTTGCACACCAGGGTGTGCCTCACCGGTATGCACTGCACCTGCCCCAGCATCAGCGTCTTCCTGGTGCCCGAGCCGCTGGTGCGCGGCGGGCAGATGCTGCACCTGCTCGAACAGGCACCGGTCAGCGGGCAGGTACCGAAACCCGACCCCGACCTCATCGACCTGATCCAGGCCGCGCGGACCCCGCTGAACACCCGCGGGCTCGCGCACGTGGAGAGCGTCACCTTCACCGGCCCCCGCCACGATCCGCCCACCAGCCGCGCGGTCCTGCACGATCACCTCATCGACGACGATCCGTGGGGCCTCGACATCGACGATCCCGCCGAGCTCGTCCGGCTCTCGCTGCTGCCCGAGCGGCGCATCGGTCCCCGGCGCATCGACGACTTCCAGGCGCATTCGGTGCGGCAGGCGATGGCCGCGGTCTACCGGTTCTTCGACGTCGACCAGGGCATCCCGCTCGTCTACCACGGCTTCGCCGATCCGGCCGACGGCTGGTTCGCGCTGCGCGCCTCGGCCGCGTGAGTGTGTCGATGGACACCGGGTAGCTACTGGTGTGCGGGTGCGCGATAGACCACAATATCTCCGGTCAGCGTGGGCAAACCGCACGAAGCACTTCGCGGGGCGGGTACGCTGCGCAATGTTGAATAGTTCGGCCGACCGAAATCAGTTTTGGTAGTGCTGATCGGTACGGATGCAGAGGTATAGCTATGACGCTCAGCAGACCGGAGCGAATCGATCTCCTGCTGACACGGCCCCATCGCCAGGACCGTGACCCAGCCCCCCGCGAGCAGCTGACTTCGCTCGTCGCGATCGAGCACGCCGTCATCGATGCCACCATCGCGATGCTGGCCCCCGGCCAGAAATTCGCGCTGCTGTGGTCGCTACAGGTGGGCGAGCACACCGTGGCCGGTGTCCAGATCAAGGAGCGCGACGGGTCGCTCACCGATCTGGTGCCGCCGCCGGAGGTGCTCGAGCACTTCGCCGACCACAAGCGCATGTCCTACGACGCCGAGGCGGGCGCCTGGCTCAGCGCGGAGATCTTCATCGCCGGGCCCACCCGTTACAAGGCCACCTACTCCACCGGCAGCATCGCCGACTGGATGCCGGAGGTCACCGCCGACGAGTTGCGCGCGGAGTTCGAGGCCTTCCCCCGGCCCGAGGCCGTCATCCCCGATTGGGCCCGCACCCAGCTGGAGTGGACCGACCGCAAGACCGGCTAGGTCGCGGCGCCGCACCGCACGTGGGTTCGATGGCTACCATCAACCCCCGTGCGACCGGACCGATCTGAACGAGCGTTCACCCGTTACCGCCTGATCGCCCTCGTGTGTGGGCTGCTCGGGTTCGTGCTTGCCCTGCTGACGCCGCTGCTGCCGGTGCGCCAGGACCGCGCGAGCCTGGAATGGCCGCAGGCCGGCGCGACCAGCGTCGAGGCGCCGCTCGTGTCGTATGTGCCGCAGCGGCTCGACGCGCAGCTGCCGTGCGCGATGCTGCGGGATCTGCCGGTCACCGAGGGGCAGCCGACCACGCTGCTCGCCACCGTTCCCGCCGAGTCCGGTCAGGGTGCCAGGGGCCTGAGCGTCACCGTGCGCGACGGCGTGCTCGCGGTGCAGGCCAGGGACGTGCCGATGCTGTCGGCCCCGATCGCCGAGATCGGCGGCTGCGAGCGCATCGACATCGTGTCCACGATCGAGGCCACCACGGTCGAGTTCGCCGGTGTGACGCGGGCGGACGGCACGCCCTTCCGCAATACCGTCACCGTGGACAAGCGGCCGCAGATCGTCGGCGTCTACACCGACCTCGGCGAGCAGGCCCTCACCGGCGCCCGCCTGCACGCCGATATCGACTCCCGGTTCACCTCCACCCCGACCACGCTCAAGCTGGTCGCGATGATCGTGGCCGCGGTCGCCACCGTGGCGGCCCTGATCGCGCTGCACCTGCTCGACACCGGCGACGGCCGCCGCGCCCGCCGCTTCCTGCCCCGGCACTGGTGGAAGGTCACCGCCGCCGACGGCGCGGTGGTCGGCACGCTGCTGCTGTGGCATGTGATCGGCGCCAACACCTCCGACGACGGCTACATCCTGAACATGGCCCGCGCCTCGGGCCCGTCGGGTTACATGGCCAACTACTACCGCTGGTTCGGGGTGCCGGAGGCGCCGTTCGGCTGGTCCTACGAGGTCCTGGCCTGGATGACGAAGATCTCCGACGCCAGCCTGTGGATGCGCCTGCCCGCCCTGCTGGCCGGACTGGTCTGCTGGGCGGTCATCAGCCGCGAAGTCCTCCCCCGCCTCGGTGCCCGGGTGCGCCGCGACAAGGTGGCGCTGTGGACGGCCGGCCTGGTGTTCCTCGCCTTCTGGCTCCCCTACGACAACGGCCTGCGCCCCGAACCGCTGATCGCCGCGGGCGCGCTGCTCACCTGGTGCGCGATCGAACGCGCCATCGCCACCGCCCGCCTGCTGCCCGCCGCCCTGGCCATCCTGATCGCCGCGTTCTCGCTGGCCGCGGGCCCGACCGGCCTGATCTGCATCGCCGCGCTCATCGCGGGCACCCGGCCGGTCATGCAGATCATCATCAAACGCGCCCAGGGCATCGCGCCCCGCCGGATCGCCGCCGACCGCGACTCAGCATCCGGCGTCGTGAACCCGTCGAACCAGAACAGCGGAGACGACCGAGCCCGCACGGGTGCCGACAGCGCGCAGAGTACTGACAGCACGCAGAGCGTCGACGGCGCGAGCGAACGCGATGCCGACCAGCGCGGTGCGAGCGAGCCCGGGCGACGGTCGCTGGGCGGCACGATCCTCCGCTACGCCGCGCTGCTGGCACCGGGTCTCGCCGCGGGCACGCTCGTGCTGATCGTCGTCTTCGCCGATCAGACCCTGGCCACCGTCATGGAGGCCACCCGCGTCCGCACCCTGGTGGGCCCGAACGTGGCCTGGTTCGACGAGCGCACCCGCTGGGACTCGCTGTTCATGCTCTCCCCGGACGGCTCGCTGGCCCGGCGCTTCGGCGTGCTGGTGATGCTGCTGTGCCTGGTGGTGTGCATCCTCCAGGTGCTGCGCAAGGGCCGCATCCCCGGCACCTCGCGCGGCCCCTCGGTGCGCATCCTCGGCATCGTCTTCGCCGCGCTGCTGCTGATGATGTGGACGCCGACCAAGTGGACCCACCACTTCGGCGTCTACGCGGGCCTGGCCGGATCGCTGGCCGCGCTGGCGGCGGTCGCGGTGGGCACCAACGGGATTCGCGCGCCACGCAACCGGGCGCTGTTCGCGGCGGCGGTGCTGTTCCTGCTCGCCATCACCTTCACCGGCTCCAACGGCTGGTGGTACGTCTCCAGTTACGGTGTGCCGTTCTGGGACAAGGCGCCGCTGGTGGCGGGCAAGGGCCTGTCGACGCTGTTCCTCGGGCTCAGCGTGCTCGCCCTGCTGCTCGCGCTGTACTTCCATCTGCGCGCCCCGTACCGCAGGCCCACCGGCCCGGCCCGCTTCGACCGGTTCGCGACCATGCCGCTGACCATCGCCGCCGCGCTGCTGGTGCTGTTCGAGGTGGCCTCGATGGCCAAGGGCGCGATCACCCAGTACCCGGCCTACTCCATCGCCAAGTCCAATCTCGATGCGCTCCAGGGCAATACCTGCGCCCTCGCCGACGACGTCCTGGTCGAGACCGACACCGCCGACTCCCTGCTCACCCCCTACACCGGCACCCCCGCCGACGGCCTGAGCGCCGAGTCCACCGGCTTCGACCCCAACGGCGTGGCCGACGACCTCACCGCCGACGCCGACGAGACCGTGGTCGGCGGGGCGAACTCGGTCGACAACGACTCCGCCAACAAGACCACCAACACCACCGGCGCGGGCACCGGCGGCGGCACCAGCGCCGAAGCGGGCATCAACGGCTCGACCGTCGCGCTGCCGTTCGGCCTCGACCCCGCCCGCACCCCCGTCCTGGGCTCCTACCAGGACGGGGTGCAGCAGCAGGCCAAGCTGACCTCGCAGTGGTACCGCGTCGACCTCACCGACGCCGTGCGCGAGGACCCCGCCTACCAGGCCCTGGTGATCACCGCTGCGGGCCGCATCCGCTCGGTCGACACCGACGGCGTGGTGCACTACGGCCAGGACCTGCGGCTCGAGTACGGCACCCGCGCCGAGGACGGCAGCGTCGAGGTGACCGGCTCGCTCATGCCGCTCGACATCGGCCCGGCCCCGTCGTGGCGCAACCTGCGCGTGCCGATCGACCAGCTGCCCGCCGGGGTGAACGCGGTGCGCCTGGTGGCCGCCGACAACGACATCACCCAGAAGCAGTGGCTGGCGCTCACCCCGCCGCGCCTGCCGAAGCTCGCCACCCTGGACTCGGTCGTCGGTCACACCGCGCCGGTGCTGCTGGACTGGCACGTCGGCCTGGCCTTCCCCTGCCAGCGCCCGTTCGAGCACCACGACGGCGTCGCCGAGGCTCCCGAGTGGCGAATCCTGCCCGACCGGGTGGGTTCGGACGCCTCCAACGCCTGGCAGGACGACATCGGCGGCGGACCGCTCGGCTGGACCGGCCTGCTGCTGAAATCCGAGACCGTCCCGACCTATCTCGACCGGGATCTGGGCCGCGACTGGGGCTCGCTGGAGCGCTTCACCGCCTACCAGCCGGCGCCTCCGGCCGAGATCACCGTGCGTGTGGTAGACCAGTCGGGACGCGCGAAGGAACCGGCAATCCGGGCGAAGTAGACGCCCAGCGCGGCCGTCCCGCTGCTGGACTGACCGGAGGGCGCGACGAAGGAGTGCCCGCAGGGAGGGAAGCAGCGGGACCCAGAGGCCGCGCTCGCGCGCCAGCGCGTGTGACATTGACAGTGTAAGGGCAGTGGCGGGGCATTGCCCTCAGCCGCTTACGAAAAGTTCAGTGTCCCTTAGGGTTTCGCTTTGATGAAGCACCTGTAAATGACAGCGTAAAGCTACTGTGCCTGCAGGTTTGAGCACGTACCCTGGTGGGTATGACAGGAGCCTTCGATGACATGGATCTGACAGATCTCGTCGAGCTGCTCAGCGACGACGAGAAGCACGAACTACGACCTGCCGTGATGCGGGTACTGGAGAGACTGCCTTCCCAAGAGGTATTACGCCGCGACCTCACCCGTCGCATGCTCAACGTCTGAACTCCTGACCACCACACGGCGAAGGCGCGGACCACCGAAGTGGTC
>NZ_JBSGDP010000092.1:0-16810 GCF_053602435.1 Nocardia sp. NPDC004415 | reverse complement strand
GTCGCGTACGCCGCGGCGCCTGACCGGCGGCCCGGCCGCGACCCGGCGCTGCGCGCCGCCGCTCCTCGGGGTCGCGGGTGTGGGCTGGGAATTCGGCGTGGGTGTTGTTTCCTGGATGTGACTTCCTGTCCGGCTTAGGCTGGCGGCATGGTGTCTGAACGCGACGTACTCGAATTCGTGCCGAAGGGGTTGTGGATCGGTTCCGGGCCGGTCGAAGCCACGGGGGGAGGGACCTTCGCGGTACGCAATCCGGCCGATGGGTCGGTGCTCACCGAGGTCGCCGACGCCACGCCCGAGGACGCGCTGCGGGCGCTGGACGCGGCCGTCGCGGCGGGCCCGGCCTGGGCGGCGACACCCTCGCGTGAACGCGGGGAGATCCTGCGCCGGGTCTTCGAGCAGCTCACCGCGCGGGCCGAGGAGTTCGCGCTGCTGATGACGCTCGAGATGGGCAAGGCGCTGGCCGAGAGCCGCAACGAGGTGCGCTACGGCGCCGAGTTCTTCCGCTGGAACAGCGAGGAGGCGGTGCGGGTGCACGGGCGCTACCTGCACGCGCCCTCGGGGACCGGGCGGATCATGGTGCACAAGCAGCCGGTGGGCCCGTGTCTGGCGATCACGCCGTGGAACTTCCCGCTGGCCATGGGCACGCGCAAGATCGGGCCCGCGCTGGCGGCGGGCTGCACGATGGTCGTCAAGCCGGCCTCGGCCACCCCGCTGACCATGCTGGCGCTGGCGAAGCTGTGTAGTGAGGCGGGGCTGCCGGACGGGGTGTTGTCGGTGGTCACGACGAGCCGTTCCGGTGCCGTCACCGGGCCGCTGATCGACGATCCGCGCCTGCGCAAGCTCACCTTCACCGGGTCCACCGAAGTCGGCAAGAAGCTCGTGGAGGCCTCGGCGAACCGGCTGCTGCGTACCTCCATGGAGCTCGGCGGCAACGCCCCCTTCGTGGTGTTCGACGACGCCGACATCGACGCCGCCGTGGCGGGCGCGATGCTGGCCAAGCTGCGCAACGGCGGCGAGGCGTGCACCGCGGCCAACCGCTTCCACGTGCAGCGCGGGGTGGTCGCGGAGTTCACCGAGAAGCTGGTGGCCGCGATGACCGACAGCGTGGTGCTCGGCCCCGGCGCCGACCCGTCGACCACGCTCGGACCGCTGGTCAGCGAGGACCAGCGCGAGATCGTCAGCGAACTGGTCGACGACGCCGTCGGCGCCGGGGCCAAGCTGCTGCTCGGCGGCGAGACCCCCGCCGGGCCCGGCTGGTTCTACCCGGCGACCGTCCTGGGCGAGGTGCCGCCGCAGGCGCGCATCCTGCGCGAGGAGGTCTTCGGGCCGGTGGCCCCGATCGTCGCCTTCGACACCGAGGAGGAAGGCGTCGCGGCGGCCAACGACACGCGATACGGCCTGGTCAGCTACGTCTACACGCGGGATCTGGACCGGGCGCTGCGCATCGCCGAAGCGATGGAGACCGGCATGGTCGGGGTGAACCGCGGGGTCATCTCCGATCCGGCGGCGCCGTTCGGTGGGGTCAAGGAGTCCGGGTTCGGGCGCGAGGGCGGCACCGAGGGCATCGAGGAATACCTCGACACCAAATACATCGCGCTGACCTGAGGAAGTCCCGGAAAATCAGTACCGCCCCGGGGATGGTGTTGCACCCGGGGCGGCCTTTTCGGAGGCGGCGGGCCGAGGGCCCGTCGCGTGGTGTGTGGGGGTCTAGCGGCCGAGGCGGCCGCGACCGAGACGGAGCAGGAGCATGGCGAGGGTGTGGCCCTCCTGGCCCAGCTCACTGAAGCGTTCGAGCACTTTCATCTCCCGGCTGTGGACCAGGCGCGGACCGCCCGAGGCCATCCGGGTGCGGCCGATGATCCGGGAGATCTCGCTGCGTCGCTTGATGGCGGCGAGGATCGTAGCGTCGAGCTGGTCGATCTCGAGGCGAAGCTTTTCGATCTCGGCCTCGGACTGCGGCAGCGCCGAATCGGACCCGGTCGTCGTAGCAGGGGTGCTCATCATTCATCTCCTCGTGTCAGAACTTGGATCGGTCGGACGGGACGCCCTGTTACCCGATCTGTTCCTTCACCCTGAAACTTTCCCGACGGGCGGTACCTGATCCCCCCGGAAGTGCGCAAACAGCCTGGCCCTTCACCACGATATCGGATCGCGGGCCAGACCGTGAGCCCCAGTCTGCCACGGGCCGGTAGGTATGCAAAACAGTTGTGTTTGTGAATTACCTGAGAAGGTTCACCTATCCGGTGGCAGTTCGCAACGTGTCGGTGCCCGCCGGTAGCGTGGTCAGACGATGGATATCACGGTCGCTCCCCACGCCTCAGCCGCCGATCCCAGCGAACCCGCAGCCGCGTCGAGCGGTGCCGCGTTACCGCATCGGGACGTTGGTGGGGGCGGTGCGTCCGGCGGCGGTCTGGCCGAGGCGGCGGCCCGGCACAGCGCCGAGCAGGAACAGCGCCGCAAGGAGCGCGAGCAGCGTCGCGCGGAGGAGACCGAGCGGCTGCTCGACGGGCTCAATCCGCAGCAGCGCGCCGCCGTGGTGCACGCGGGTTCGCCGCTGCTGATCGTGGCGGGCGCCGGCTCGGGCAAGACCGCCGTGCTCACCCGCCGCATCGCCTACCTGCTGGCCGCCCGCGGCGTGCAGACCGGGCAGATCCTGGCCATCACCTTCACCAACAAGGCCGCCGCCGAGATGCGTGAGCGGGTGGCCGGGCTGGTGGGTCCGCGCGCGGCCAGCATGTGGGTGTCGACCTTCCATTCCAGCTGTGTGCGCATTCTGCGGATGCAGGCCGCGCTGCTGCCCGGCCTGAATTCCAATTTCTCGATCTACGACGCCGACGATTCGCGCAGGCTGCTCACGATGATCAGCCGCGATTTCGACATCGACACCAAGAAGTATTCGGCGCGGCTGCTCGCGACCGCCATTTCCAACCTGAAGAACGAGCTGATCGACCCGGCGAAGGCCGCCGCCGACGCCGAGGCCGACGACACCGAACTGCCCGCCCTGGTCGCCCGCGTCTACGCCGAGTACCAGAAGCGGCTGCGCGCGGCCAATGCCCTGGACTTCGACGACCTGATCGGCGAGACGGTCGCCCTGCTGCAGAACCACCCGCAGGTGGCCGAGTACTACCGGCGCCGGTTCCGGCACGTGCTGGTCGACGAGTACCAGGACACCAACCACGCCCAGTACGTACTGGTGCGCGAACTGGTCGGGCACGGGGCGGGCGAGGACGCCGTCGAGCCCGGTGAGCTGTGTGTGGTGGGTGACGCCGACCAGTCGATCTACGCCTTCCGCGGCGCGACCATCCGCAATATCGAGGAATTCGAACGCGATTTCCCCGACGCGGAAACCATTCTGCTGGAACAGAACTACCGCTCGACCCAGCACATCCTCTCCGCCGCCAACGCGGTGATCGCGCGCAACGAGAACCGGCGCGAGAAGAAGCTGTGGACCGATTCCGGTGAGGGCGAGCTGATCACCGGCTACGTCGCCGACAACGAGCACGACGAAGCGGCCTTCGTCGCCAAGGAGATCGACCGGCTCGTCGACGCCGGTGATGCCAACTACGGCGATGTCGCGGTGTTCTACCGCACCAACAACAACTCCAGGGCGCTGGAGGAGATCTTCATCCGGATGGGGCTGCCGTACAAGGTGGTCGGCGGGGTGCGGTTCTACGAGCGCAAGGAGGTCCGCGATGTGGTGGCCTACCTGCGGGTGCTGGAGAACCCCGACGACGCGGTGAGCCTGCGCCGCGTTCTCAACACCCCGCGCCGCGGCATCGGCGACCGGGCCGAGGCCTGCGTGGCGGTCCACGCCGAACAGCGCGACATCGGTTTCGCCGCCGCGCTGCGCGATGCCGCCGACGGCAAGGTGGCCCTGCTCAACACCCGCGCGCAGCGCGCCATCGCCGGATTCCTCGACCTGCTCGAGGAGATCCGCGCGGCGGGCGCGCGCGCCGACAGCGAATACCCCGATGTGGGCAATGTGGTGGACGCGGTGCTCGACCGCACCGGGTATCGCGCCGAACTGGAGGCCTCCGACGATCCGCAGGACGGCGCGCGGCTGGACAACCTGAACGAACTGGTCAGCGTGGCCAGGGAATTCAGCTCCGAGGCGTTCAACAACGCCGAGGCCGCGCGCGAGGAGGGCCTGGTGCCCGAGGCCGCCGACGGCGAACCGGAACCGGGCTCGCTGGCCGCGTTCCTGGAGCGGGTCTCGCTGGTGGCCGACACCGACCAGATCCCGGACGAGGGCACCGGCGTGGTCACCATGATGACCCTGCACACCGCCAAGGGCCTGGAGTTCCCGGTGGTCTTCGTGACCGGCTGGGAGGACGGGCAGTTCCCGCACATGCGGGCCCTCGGCGATCCGGCCGAGCTGGCCGAGGAACGCCGCCTCGCCTACGTCGGCATCACCCGCGCCCGCCAGCGGCTCTACCTCTCGCGCGCGGTGGTGCGCTCCGGCTGGGGGCAGCCGGTGTCGAACCCGGAATCACGTTTCCTGCAGGAGATTCCGCAGCACCTGCTGGACTGGCGCAGGCTGGAACCGGTGGTGTCGCCGGTGCAGCGCGGGCGTCGTCGTGGTGAGGACAGCGGTTTCGATCGGGACTGGACCCGTGGCGACGGCTGGGATCAGCGTCCGGGTGTGCGCGGCGGCAGCGGCGAACGCAGGCCCGCTCCCGGTGGCGCGGTCAAGCGCAACAACACCGGGCTGGTGCTGGCCGTGGGCGATCGGGTCAGCGACGACAAATACGGTCTGGGCCGGGTGGTCGCCGTCGACGGTGTCGGCCCGGTCGCGACCGTCACCATCGACTTCGGTTCCGCGGGGAAGATCCGCCTGATCCCGCAGTTCAGCCGGACCATCGTCAAATTGTGAGAGGTGCCGGGAGCTCGGTGGCCGAGCTCCCGGGTCTCAGCTGGGGAGCAGATCGTCGAGGGCTTCGTCGAGGGTGGGGTAGCGGAAGGTGAAGCCCGTCTTCGGGAGGATTTCCGAGGTGGCGTGACGGCCGGTGAGGCCGAGGGCCGGGTCGGTGCGCAGGACGACGGCGCCGACGGTGAGCACGGCCGACGGGGTGGGCGGCGCCGGGGGCCGGTGCAGGGTGCGGCGCAGCGTGGCCATGAGGTCGGTGTTGCGGACCGGGTTCTCGGTGGCGGCGACGAGGATGCCGTCGGGCAGGGTGACCTCGGGGTCGAGACCGAGACCGGCGCGCACCAGCGCCAGCCAGTCCTCGATGTGGATCCAGCTGAACCACTGGTCGCCGGGGCCCACGCGGCCGCCGAGCCCGGCCTTGGTGAGCTGACCGAGGCGCTTGAGGGCGGGGGCGTCGGGGTCCAGGACGATGGAGGTGCGCAGGATCGTCCAGTGGTCGGCGCGCGCGGGGTCGAAGGCCTCTTCCCACGGCTGGGCGACCCCGGTCATCTGCGGCAGGCCCACGGGCAGGGGAGTGCTTTCGGTGCACCGGGTTTCGCCCGCGTCCGACCAGATGGCGGTGGTGCTGGCCTGGATCCAGTAGTCCACAGGGGTGTCGCGCAGCCGGGCGGCGGCGACGAGTGCGGTGGTGGAATCGACTCGGCTGGAACGCAATTCGGCGACATTGCGTTCGGTGGGGCGGCAGTCGACCAGTTTGCCCGCGAGGTTGATCACCGCGAGGCGGCCGGGCTCACGGAGCTCGGCGGACCACGCGCCGACCGACCGGCCGTCCCATTCGGTCTGCCGGAACGGCAGCGCGGGATCACGGCGGCGGGTCAGCAGGGTGACGCGATGACCGCGGCAGGTGAGGTCGGCGGCGATCTGCAGTCCCAGTGCGCCGGTGCCCCCGGCGATGACGGTGGTGAGCGCGTCCTCGGCGGGAACCACTCCCGCGAGCCGCGCCAGTCGCGAGAAGTTCACGCGCGCGGCGGTTTCGATGAACGGCCGGACCACGGTGCGCGCGGCGGCGGCCGACGGTCCGGTGAAACGCAGTTCCTGGGTGAGCTCGGTGCCGCCGTCACGCTCGGCCAGGCGCCAGGTGAGATGCATGGTGCCCGCGGGTTCGGGCTGCTCGATGCTCAGCTCCCGCGCGGGCTCGAACACGGTGACGCGGAACGGTTTTCCGAACCGGCCGTGGACCCGCGCCGCGACTTCCCCATTGGGTAGGTAGTCACCGGTGGCTCCGAGGGCTGTCGCCCCGCGCATCCGCACCGACCGCACGCCCGGATTCCACTCCGGCCAACGCTCGAGATCCCCCAGCACTGCCCACACCGATTCCGGTGCGAGAGCGATGAACTGTGTGTACTTCGTCGTACCAGCCATGGCTGGAACGCTAATCGGGTCCGGCGGCACTGGGAAGGGTGCCGCTGGTCACCTCGTCGTCAGTCGCGCTGGGAACCCAGGCTGATGCCACGGGTGGCCAGCCACGGCACGGGGTCGATCTTGTCGGTGCCGTTGAGCCACACCTCGAAATGGCAGTGCGGGCCGGTGGAGAAGCCGCGGTTGCCCATGGTGGCGATCTGATCGCCGGCCAGCACCCGCTCGCCCGCCGAGACGGTGGCGGTGTCGATGTGGCCGTAGATGGTGATGGTGCCGTCGTCGTGCAGCACCCGCACCCACATGCCGAAGCCGGAGGCCGGGCCCGCCTCGATGACGGTGCCGTCGGCGACGGTGTAGATCGGCGTGCCGATCGGACCGGCGACGTCGATGCCGAGATGCTGTACGCCCCAGCGGGCGCCGAAGCCGGAGGTGTAGCTGCCCGCGGCGAACTTGGCGAACAGTGGGCGCAGCTTGGCGGACTCCTGCGCGGCGAGGTCCTCGGCGAACTTCGCGCCCTTGGCGAGGATGTCGCCGAAGTCGTTCTTGTCGGCGACCGCGGTGGCGTCGAGGACCTGCGGCGCGTTGCCCTGGTCGTCGAGACCGGCGGTGTTCATCGACTGCGCGGCGATCTCGTGGATCTGGCCCGCGGCCTCGTAGTCGACGCCGTGGTTGGGCTGTTCGGGGGAGGCCATCGCGGCCTGACCGGCGGCGACGACCGCACCGGCGGCGACGGCGATGACCGCGGCGCGGCCCTTCAGCGCGGTGGGCGGGGCGGGGACGCGGTGCGCGCCGCCACGCCGTTCGGCGCGGTGGGTCTCGGGCGGGTCGGCGTAGGCGCCGTCGGAGGCGGCGGGTTCCCAGGTGGTGCTGCTGTAGGTGCCGGAGTCGTAGGAGTCGGACTCGTCGGCGGTCCACTCGTCGTCGGCGGGGGTCCAGGCGGCGTCACCGGACCAGTTGTTCTGGGTGTGCCAGGAATCGGTGCGCGGCCACGCGGTATCCGGCTGCGCGGCGGGGGCGTGCCCGGCCCGCGGATGCGAGGTGTATTCGTCGGTGTACCGGTAGCGATGTCCGGTCTGCTGCTGACCGTCGAGAGAGAAGGTGGAGCGGTGGTTCATCGGCTGCGCCGAATCGCCGACGGCTGTGCCAAGCGAGTGCTGAAGTGCCTCAAGCTTGTCGTCCTCCTCAGTCCTGACCTGCCAGTCGTGACCTGGTTGTCGTGACCTGGTTGTGACTTCGACCGCATTGACGGTAACGAAGCGATTGCAGGGTGGCAAGCGCTGGTCGGAAACCTACACCTACCTGTGAGATTCGTCACTGTAACGCAACCTGATATCTCACCGTTTTCGACCTCCCCGGGTGAGGTCTGTCGACGACATAACGTAGTAGATGTCGGACCGTTCCGGCTTTACCCGGCCCGACCTGCCACGCCGCCGCAAATCACCCGAAAACTACTCGCCAGTAGCCTTGACCGGCGGTTTTGTGGACCTCCCGTTATGGGTCGTGACCTGCGCCACTTAGGATGAATGTGGCCGATTGGCCCTCCATGTGACTGGTTAGAGTCCGACCCGACCCGCTACCGACGTCGGGCCGCCAACAAAGACGTTGTCATAGCAACGCAGACGAGACGGTGAGTACATGGATCTCTTCGAATATCAGGCGAAGGAGCTCTTCGTTAAGCACGGAGTGCCTTCGTCCGAGGGCCGGGTTTGCGACACGGCCGAAGAAGCGCGCGCGATCGCCGAGGAAATCGGCAAGCCGGTGATGGTCAAGGCGCAGGTCAAGGTGGGCGGCCGTGGTAAGGCGGGTGGCGTCAAGTACGCGGCCACCCCGGAGGACGCGTTCACCCACGCGCAGAACATCCTCGGCCTCGACATCAAGGGCCACATCGTCAAGAAGCTCCTGGTCGCCGAGGCCAAGGACATCGCGGAGGAGTACTACATCTCCTTCCTGCTCGACCGGTCCAACCGCACCTACCTGGCCATGTGTTCGGTCGAGGGCGGCATGGAGATCGAAGAGGTCGCGGAGAAGACCCCCGAGCGCCTCGCCAAGGTCCCCGTCGACGCCGTCAAGGGTGTCGACCTGGCCTTCGCCCGCTCGATCGCCGAACAGGGCCACCTGCCCGCCGAGGTGCTCGACGCCGCGGCCGTGACCATCCAGAAGCTGTGGGAGGTCTTCACCAAGGAAGACACCACCCTGGTCGAGGTCAACCCGCTGGTGCGTACCCCCGCCGACGAGATCCTGGCCCTCGACGGCAAGGTCACCCTGGACGAGAACGCCGAGTTCCGCCAGCCCGGCCACCTCGAGTTCGCCGACGTCGACGCGACCGACCCGCTCGAGCTCAAGGCCAAGGAGAACGACCTCAACTACGTCAAGCTCGACGGTGAGGTCGGCATCATCGGCAACGGCGCCGGTCTGGTCATGTCGACCCTGGACGTCGTCGCCTACGCCGGCGAGAACCACGGCGGCGTGAAGCCCGCCAACTTCCTCGACATCGGCGGCGGCGCCTCGGCGGCCGTGATGGCCGCGGGCCTGGACGTCATCCTGGGTGACGCGCAGGTCAAGAGCGTGTTCGTCAATGTCTTCGGTGGCATCACCGCGTGCGACGCGGTCGCCAACGGCATCGTGGGCGCCCTCGAGGTGCTCGGTGACGCGGCCACCAAGCCGCTGGTCGTCCGTCTCGACGGCAACAAGGTCGAGGAGGGCCGCAAGATCCTCGCCGACGCCAACCACCCGCTGGTGACCCTGGCCCAGACCATGGACGAAGGCGCCGACAAGGCCGCCGAACTCGCCTTCACCGCCAAGTAAGGAACACTGACATGTCCATCTTCCTGAACAAGGACAACAA
Organism: Nocardia sp. NPDC004415; assembly: GCF_053602435.1. Taxonomy (NCBI): domain Bacteria; kingdom Bacillati; phylum Actinomycetota; class Actinomycetes; order Mycobacteriales; family Nocardiaceae; genus Nocardia; species Nocardia sp. NPDC004415. The sequence goes on along the minus strand of NZ_JBSGDP010000092.1, from coordinate 7,679 downwards.
GGTCATCGTCCAGGGCATCACCGGCGGCGAGGGCACCAAGCACACCGCGCTGATGCTGAAGGCGGGCACCAACATCGTCGGTGGCGTGAACGCGCGCAAGGCCGGCACTACGGTCACCCACACCGACAAGGACGGCAACGAGATCGAGCTGCCCGTGTTCGGTTCGGTCGCCGAGGCGATCGAGAAGACCGGCGCCGACACCTCCATCGCGTTCGTGCCGCCCGCCTTCTCCAAGGACGCCATCATCGAGGCCATCGACGCGGAGATCCCGCTGCTCGTGGTCATCACCGAGGGCATCCCGGTGCAGGACTCCGCCTACGCGTGGGCCTACAACGTGGAGAAGGGCGAGAAGACCCGCATCATCGGCCCGAACTGCCCCGGCATCATCACCCCGGGCGAGGCGCTGGTCGGCATCACCCCGAACAACATCACCGGCAAGGGCCCGGTCGGCCTGGTGTCGAAGTCGGGCACGCTGACCTACCAGATGATGTACGAGCTGCGCGATTTCGGTTTCTCCACCGCGATCGGCATCGGCGGCGACCCGGTCATCGGCACCACCCACATCGACGCCATCGAGGCGTTCGAGAAGGACCCGGAGACCAAGATCATCGTCATGATCGGCGAGATCGGTGGCGACGCCGAAGAGCGCGCCGCGGCCTACATCAAGGCCAACGTGACCAAGCCGGTCGTCGGCTACGTCGCCGGTTTCACCGCGCCCGAGGGCAAGACCATGGGCCACGCCGGCGCCATCGTCTCCAGCGGTGGCGGTACCGCGCAGGCCAAGCAGGAGGCCCTCGAGGCCGCGGGCGTGAAGGTCGGCAAGACGCCGTCCGCCACCGCCGCGCTGGCCCGCGAGATCCTGGAGAAGGTGTCGATCGCTTCCGCCTGAGCCGGTCAGGGCCCGGAGGCGGTAGCTTGCGTAACCACGTAGGGCCCCCGGGGCAGGCGAATTGAACACCGCCTGATCGACGGATCTCACACTACGAAGGCCGCTTCCCAGGTTTACGGGAGGCGGCCTTCGTCGATTCATCCACAGGCCGTGGTTTGTCCACAGGCCGATCGGTTGGTGATGACCCGGGACAGCGCGTGCAGTAGCGTCAAGACCGGATCACCACCAGTCAGTTCGACGCGACCGATGCGCACGACTCGACAAGGAGACGACGACATGTCATACCCGACCGGGGGCTCCGGGTACAACGCACCCGCGACACCCGCCGCGCCCAGCCAGGGCCCGAGCACCGGAGCCGCCGCGGCTGCGCCATCGACCGCCGACGGCGCGGAGACCAAGGGCCTGCCCTTCCTCCTGACCGCGGCCGCCGCCGGACTCGGTGTGGTGACGTTCCTGCTCGGTTTCGCGCCGTTCGTGGGCATCACCCTGCTCAAGACCACCGAGACCGCCTCCATCTTCGAGACCACCGGCTCGGCCAACGCCACGCTGGTGCTGCTGGCCGCGCTGCTGGCCGGACTGTCGTTGCTACCCAAGCAGAATGTGCGTGGTGTGGCCGCGGCCGCCGCGGTGGCCGGGTTCGTCGGCATCGTGGTGTCGCTGATCAAGGCCGGCGACGGCACCGAGCTGCAGTGGGGCTCCTACGTCATCACCGCGCTGTCGTTCATCGTCGCGGTGCTGCTGGTGCTGGCGCTGCTGTTCGGCCTGGGCATCATCAAGGCGCCCGCGCCGAAACCGGCTCAGCCGCAGCAACAGCCGGGCCAGTACGGCCAGTACGGGCAGCAGGGTTACGGCCAGCAGGGTGGCTACGGTCAGCCGGGCCAGCCGCAGCAGTACGGGCAGCAGCAGGCGTTCGGCCAGCCGTCGACCGGTGGTCAGTACCCCACCCAGTCGCCCTACGGTCAGCAGAGCCAGCCGTCGGTGCCGCAGGCCCAGCAGCCGTCCTACGGGCAGCAGCCGGGGCAGCCGTCCTACGGCCAGCAGCCCCAGCAGCAGTCGCCCTACGGTCAGCAGTACGGTGCCCAGCCGCAGCAGCAGTCGCCCTACGGCGCGCAGCCGCAGCAGCAGGCCCAGCCGCGTCCGGACGAGAGCGCCACGCAGAACTACGGCGGCCAGCAGCCGGGGCAGCCGTTCGGTGGCTCGTCCTACGGTGCGCCCTCGGCGCAGCCGGGCACCGCGGCGGGTCAGCCGTTCGGTGGTGAGCAGACAGCCGATCCGGCCTCCGACGCCACCACCGCGTTCCGCCCGAACGACGACCAGAAGTAAAACCGACGGCCGCCGCGCGTGGCAGGAGGTGCGATTCGCGAGCCCACAGGTGTGCCTGTGGGCTCGCGGCGCGCCTGCCCCGCGCCCGCCGGGGAAGCTGCCACGCTGAATTGTCATGAGCTCCCGTAACGCCCTGGTGCGCCGGACCTCCGGGTCGCTCGGCCGCGGGGCGACCGCCGCCGCACCACCGCCGGGTCGCGAACCCGGCTGGTGGACACCCTCGCCCGAGCGCGCGCGGACCCTGCTGCTGGTCGCCGCCCGGCCGACGATCTGCGCACTGGCGGCCACGGTGCTGCTCGTCCTGGTGGTCATGCTGACCACCGGCACCGATCTCACCAGCGCGCCCGCCGCGGTCGGGGCCACCTGGCTTGCCGCCCATCAGATTCCGCTCACCGTCGGGCGCACGACCCTCGGCCTGCTGCCGCTGGTCCCCACCGCCGCGCTGGTCTGGCTGGCCGCCCGCGAATGCGCGCGGGCCGTGCCCAGCCGGCCGCAACCGATCGACCTGGCCTGGCTGGCCGGTGCCGTGCTCGCCGGACCGCTGCTGATGACAGCGGTGTGCCTGGCCGTCACCGGGGACGCCGCGGGCGTCACGCCACTCGAACCGCCCGGGCCGATCTCGGCGTTCGGCTGGGTGATCGTGCTGTACCTGGGCGCGGCCGCGGCGGGGATCGTCAGCCGGGCCTGGCCCGAGGTGTGCGCGCTGCTGCCCGTGGAGATCCCGGGCTGGGCGGTGCTCGGTGCCCGGGCCGCCCGCCGCACCGTGCTGCGCATGCTCGGCTGTGCCGCGCTGGCCACGGTGATCTCGCTGTTCACGCACCTGGACCGCTTCGAGACGACCTATCAGCAGGCGCACGACGTCACCGATGTGCTCGGCACGAGCCTGCTCGCGCTGCTGTATCTGCCGAATGTGGTGATCGCCGCGGCCGGGCTGCTGTCCGGCGCCGCGGTGCAGTTCGGGACCGGTTCGGCCGGTCTGTTCGGGGTCGAGGGCGCCTCGCTGCCCGCGGTGCCCGCGCTGATCCCGGTGCCCGAGGGTCCGGCTTCGGCCTGGTGGCCCGCGCTGCTGCTGGTGCCGCTGGCCGTCGGTGTGCTCGGCGGCGTCGAACTCGGCCGCACCAGCGACGACCGACCCGGCGCCCCCTGGGCGACGCTCACCTCCGCCGGGCTGTCGACGCTGGCGTTCCTGGTGCTCACCGTCCTGGCCGGTGGGCAGCTCGGCGCGGTCGGCTGGGTCGGGACGGATCTGCTCATGCTGGTCCCGCTGATGGTGACCTGGTTCGGTTTCGGCGGTTTCGTCGGCATGGTGTTCGCCCGCCGCTTCCTGACACCGGCGGCGCCCGTCGAGGACGACGACTACTACGACGATTACGACGAGGACGACTACTACTACGACGACGAGGACGACGAAGACCCCGACGACGACTACGACGACGAGGACACCTACGACGACGCCGACACCTACGACGACGCCGACACCGGCGTCGAGGTCGACGCCGAACTCGTCGAGGACATCGACGACGACGTCGAGGTGAGCATCGCCGCCCCGGGCTCCACCACCGAGCCCACCGAGGAGATCGTCGACGCCGAGGTGGTCGAGGCGGACCTGCCGGAAGGTGACACGACCACCGGTCGTTAAGCTCGACCCGGCGGTATCGCCGATCGCCGCCATCCGACCACACGCAGGAGTAGAGCGCTGACCAGCAATCCGGCCACCGTCGTAGTCCTCGCCTCGGGCACCGGCTCGTTGCTCGCCGCCCTGCTGGCCGCCGCCCAGGAGCCCGGCTACCCCGCGAAGATCGTCGCGGTCGGCGTCGACCGGGTCTGCGCGGCCACCGAGCACGCCGAGGCCGCCGGGATCGAGCACTTCCGCGTCGCCGTCGGGGATTTCCCCGACCGAGCCGCCTGGGACGAGGCGCTCACCGAGGCCGTCGACGCCTTCCGGCCCGACCTGGTCGTCTCCGCCGGATTCATGAAGATCGTCGGCCCCGCGTTCCTCGAGCGGTTCGGCGGCCGGTTCATCAACACCCATCCCGCGCTGCTGCCGTCGTTCCCCGGCGCGCACGGGGTGCGTGACGCGCTCGCCTACGGCGCCAAGGTCACCGGCTGCACGGTGCACCTGGTCGACGGGGGCGTGGACACCGGCCCGATTCTGGCGCAGGAGGCGGTCGACGTGCTGCCCGGCGACGACGAGGCCGCCCTGCACGAGCGCATCAAGGTTGTCGAGCGACGGTTGCTGGCGGAGGTCATCGCCGCCGTCGCGACGCGAGGCATTGTCTCCGACGGACGAAAGGCAGAAATTCCAGATGAGCGAGCACACCGGTGAGTGAACGTAAGGCGATCCGCAGGGCGCTGGTGAGCGTCTACGACAAGACCGGGCTCGTCGAGCTGGCCACCGGACTGCACGCCGCGGGCGTGGAACTGGTGTCGACCGGCTCGACCGCGGGCAAGATCGCCGAGGCGGGCATTCCGGTCACCAAGGTCGAGGACCTGACCGGTTTCCCGGAGACCCTCGACGGCCGCGTCAAGACGCTGCATCCGCGCGTGCACGCGGGCATCCTGGCCGACACCCGCCGTCCGGAGCACGTCGAGCAGCTCGTGGAGCTCGGCGTGGAAGCCTTCCAGCTGGTCGTGGTGAACCTCTACCCGTTCACCCAGACCGTGGCCAGCGGCGCCAGTGTGGACGAGTGCGTCGAGCAGATCGACATCGGCGGGCCGTCGATGGTGCGTGCCGCCGCCAAGAACCACCCCTCGGTCGGTGTGGTCGTCGACGTCACCGATTACGACGACGTGCTCGCCGCGGTGAAGTCCGGCGGGTTCACCCTCGCCGAGCGGACCGCGCTGGCCGCCAAGGCCTTCCAGCACACCGCCAGCTACGACGTCGCCGTGGCGAGCTGGATGGGGTCGGTCGCCGTGCCCGCCGTCGCCGAGGAGACCGAGCAGTTCCCGAACTGGGTCGCCGGGTCCTGGGCGCGCGCCGCGGTGCTGCGCTACGGCGAGAACCCGCACCAGGCCGCCGCGCTGTACACCAGCAACGACGGCACGGTCGGCATCGCACAGGCCGAGCAGCTGCACGGCAAGGAGATGTCGTACAACAACTACACCGACGGTGACGCCGCCTGGCGCGCCGCCTTCGACTTCGACGAGCCCGCCGTCGCGGTGATCAAGCACGCCAACCCGTGCGGCATCGCCGTCGGCGCCGATATCGCCGAGGCTCATCGCAGGGCGCACGCCACCGACCCGGTCAGCGCCTACGGCGGCGTGATCGCGGCCAACCGCGAGGTCAGCGTGGAGATGGCCGAGCAGGTCGCCGAGATCTTCACCGAGGTGATCGTGGCCCCCGGTTACGCGCCCGGTGCGGTGGAAGTGTTGCAGCGCAAGAAGAATGTGCGCGTGCTCGTGGCCGAGCCGCCGCAGCGCAAGGGGGTGGAGCTGCGCCCGATCAGCGGCGGCGCGCTGCTGCAGGACCGCGATGTGCTCGACGCCGCGGGCGACGACCCGGTCAACTGGACCCTCGCCGCCGGCGACCCCGCCGACGCCACCACCCTGGCTGACCTCGAATTCGCTTGGCGCGCTTGCCGTGCCGTGAAGTCCAACGCCATCCTGCTGGCCAACGACGGTGCCGCCGTCGGTGTCGGCATGGGCCAGGTCAACCGCGTCGACTCCTGCAAGCTCGCCGTGGAACGCGCCGGTGACCGCGCCGCCGGTTCCGTCGCCGCCTCCGACGCCTTCTTCCCGTTCTCCGACGGCCCCCAGATCCTGGTCGCCGCGGGCGTGCGCGCCATCGTCCACCCCGGTGGTTCGATCCGCGACAAGGACACCGTCGAACTCTGCAAGGAAGCCGGCGTCACCCTCTACCTCACCGGCGCCCGCCACTTCGCCCACTGAACACCCTCGACCCCCAACGGGTGCCACACCACCACGGTGCGGCACCCGTTGCCGTTCACCCCTGAGTCTTCGATTCATCTCTGCCCCAACGGATTTCCTCGCCGGTGAGGCGTGGTCGGCTACTTCGTGCCGAGGACCTGGCGGGTGCCCAGAGGGGAATCGAGGGGGAGTTCGGTGGTGCCGAAGATGAGGTTCATGGTGCACATTTTTCCGGCGGCGTCGGCTCGGGTGCCGCCGTGGAGGGTGATGGTGACCGAGTCGGGGGATTCGGTGACGGTGGCGTCGATGCCGAAGCACTGGGGGTTGCCGGTCTGGAAGTTGACGGCGATCGTGTTGTCGCTCAGGCGGGTCCACGAATCCAGGGGGACGGTGTGGGGTTCGAGGATGGTGGGGTCGGGGGTGAAGCGGTGGCCGATGGCGGCGCCGGGGGCCTCGGCGACGGTGGTCGTGTCGGGTTGGGACGCTGGGGAATCGGAGGTGCCGCACGCGGTGAGGGGCAGGGTGAGGGCGGCCAGGGCGGCTGCGGTGCGCGCGACGGTTCTCATGGCGATCAGCCTAGACGGCCGCGCGCGGGCGTCCGTGCGCACAGCGGGCGCATTCTAAACGCGACGCAGCCCACAGTGAACTTTCCGCGAACCGTGCGCGTAACTCACCCATTTCGGCTCTGCAGGGACTACATTCGGCTGCGATGCGACGCCGTGGCATACGGCGAGCATCGCTTTGTTGGATGCTCTGCAACTGGATCTTCGAAAGGACGAACGTGGGCGACACGCTGCGCGTAGGCGAAGAACTGGGACTGGGACAGTCCCTGACCGGCGGTGCGTACACCCTGGCCCTGCAGCCGGACGGCAACCTGGTGCTGTCCGAGCCCGACGGCAACGTCGTGTGGGCCGCACAAACTCATGGACAGGACGTGCAGCGCGCGGCCCTGCAGATCGACGGCGACTTCGTCCTCTACAAGGGTGACGGCGCGCGGGTGTGGGCGACCGACACCGCGGGCAAGAATGTCGAGCGGCTCGTGGTGCAGCCCGACCGCAACGTCGTGATCTACGGCACCGACGACTCGGTCGCGTGGGCCACCGCCACCAACACCGACAACCCGCTGCCCGCCCCGGAGCCCGAGCCGGTGGCCGCCGCCGCCCCGATCGCCGAAGAGGTGCCCCCGCCGCCGGCCGCGCAGACCTACACGGTCGAGCCGGGCGACACCCTGTGGGCCATCTCCGAGCGCTTCTACGGTGACGGCAACCGCTACCACGAGATCGCCTCGGCCTCGGGCATCGACAACCCGGACCTGATCAACGCGGGCCAGGTCCTCACCATCCCGTGACATGGGCGGCCGGGGCCGCGTGTTCGCGGCCCCGAGGGGCCGCCGGTCAGGCACCGCGGCTTGCTCCTTCGTCGCCTACGCCGCGGCGCCTGACCGGCGACCCGGCCGCGAACGGGTCGGTCGTAAGACTCCCTCCGCGGTGGGTGCGTCAGATGTGAAAGTGGCCCCGAGGCAATAGCTTCGGGGCCACTTTTCGTCGGCGCGCCTACTTCGTGGTGGTGAAGGGCAGCAGCGCCATCTCGCGCGCGTTCT